>MQUF01000016.1 GCA_001914235.1 Desulfobulbaceae bacterium DB1 | reverse complement strand
CTATGTTGTCAATTAACGTGTTGAAATTTATATAAAAATATTGCAATATTCACCTGTCATAAAAACTCACTCAGCAGGTGAAAAAACATGAAACGCTTTATCCTCGAACAGTCTGACGACGAATTCTATACCAGCCACTCCGGATTGGCCCTGGTTGGGTTGTGCATAAACCGATACAGCGGGTTGCCATTGCAGATCAGCAAGAAAATGAAAGGCAATGATGTCATTTCACATACGGATATCGTCCGCAGCTTTCTCGGGCTTCTTTGCCTGGGCAAGAGCGATTATGAAGCCATTTCCGCCATGCGTGATGACACCTATTTCCAGCAATCCCTAGGGATTAAAAATGTTCCATCGGCAGAACGGCTGCGGCAGCGTCTTGATGAACATGCCGAACCACTTCTGCCGATCATCAAGGATTGCTCGGTGGCCATGCTGAAAAAAGGCGGGGTGCATTTCACTGCTCTTGACACCGGTCATGTTCCGCTCGATGCAGATGTTTTTCCCATGGACAACTCAAACACCAAAAAGGAAGGTGTGAGCCGTACCTATCACAACTACAACGGCTATGCCCCGATTGCCTCCTATCTCGGTCTTGAGGGCTGGTGCCTTGAGGTTGAGTTGCGCCCCGGCAGCCAACACAGCCAGGAAGGATTCGTGCCATACCTGAACCGGGTGATCGAGCGGGCCAAAACGCTGACCTCCAAGAAATTGCTGGTCCGCCTCGACTCCGCTCATGATGCGCTGGAGACCAGGCTTGCCCTGCGTGACCATAACAAGGTTTCCTACATCATCAAATGGAATCCGCGCCGGGAAAACACCAACGATTTATGCGCCAGGGCGTTTGCCGAAGGAGCAGTCACAGAGCCGCGTGCCGGGAAAAGAGTTGCCTTGCTCACCATCCGCAAGAACCAGGAGCATGAAGGGCAACACTACGGTTTCACCAAGGTGGTACGCGTCACGGAGCGGATCACTAACAAACACGGCCAGCTGCTGATTGTGCCGGATATGACCGTGGAAGGCTGGTGGACCAATCTTGACCTGCCTGCCCAGAAAATCATCAGCCTCTATGAAAACCATGGATTGAGCGAACAGTTTCACAGCGAATTCAAGTCTGATCTCGACCTTGAGCGGTTGCCCAGCGGCAAGTTCCGCACCAACGAGCTGATTATGGCCCTTGGCGCCTTTGCCTACAATATCCTTCGTCTTATCGGGCAACTGGGACTCCTCGGGGAACATTCACCTGTGCGGCATCCGGCAAAACGGCGACGGATAAAGACGGTCATCCAGGAGCTGATATACCGGGCCGCCAGATTGATCAGCAGCGGCAACAGACTCCGGTTGCGCTTCAGTTGTCATTGCCCGGCGTTTGCCGCATTTGCCGACGTGTACAACCGGTTGCTGCCAACAATTTAACGCCGTAGGGCAAGCAGACATGTCCAAGCAAAAAGGAGAAGTGCGCCTTGTAAACAGGATTTTTCGTCAGATTTTCAAGGATCGTCAACAATTATGCCGTAATCAGGTATAATCAGCAGCTTCGAGAGCTGCGCCAAACAAAAAAATGTGCGTCAGGAGCCAAATACTGCTTTTGCAGGATATGACGTCACTGATTCAGGTGTATGTCAATTTGATAGCTCATCTGGTTAGTATCCCACGATGTTCTAGTTGGAAGTAGTACTCTTCAATTTTTTCAAATGCATCCGATTGGTCAAGCGATTTACCAAACGTCTTAACCCTGTAATTGTCTGAGACTACTATTTCGTCAGATTTAATTTTATTGTTATCTCCAGTAATTATTGTAAAACCATCCAGATCTTCTTCTAAGCACTCTTTAACTATCATTTCGGAAGTTTTTTGAAGCCTTGATCTCCCCAATTCCCCGAAAGCTCCGTCTTTTTTGTTCTTTTTCTTTTTTGCCTCTCTTCCATCAAATGTAATAGAAAGTTTTATGTTTACATTTTCCTTTTCAGTAATTTCTTTCAGATTTTTATCCTTGGCAAATACCTGTTTTAAGCTGTCTGCAACAATACCTGGCAGATCAAAAACTTTAGTTTCTCTTTGTGTTTTTTCATTTTGTTTTTCCAAATGCATTAGGCTTGCCTCATACAGACTTGCATTCAGCTCAATCGCCTTAACTCCTTGAGTTTGTATCATTTTAACCTTGTCTTCTTTGGCAATACCAAGGAATTCAAGAGACATTGATGCATGTTTAAATGAATTTTTTTCAAGCATTTGGCACATATAATTCAATGCAACGTTTTCTCTGACCCCAGATTGGAGCAATATGACATTATTTCTATTGACCAATAAAAATATATCCCCATCGAGAAAATTATTACCCTTTGGAGCTACTACCTCGGAAATATCCGATTTCTCTGATATAGTGGAAGATTCTTCAATCGCAGTTGTTGATTGCCCTGGCACATATGATGCTATTTGAAATAGTAAACCTACTTTGTCTTTAGGAGAATATCTTGCGCATTGAATTTCGGTGCCATACGGTCCCTTAAATGTCCTTTCAGAAGTCGTTTTGAAATTGTCATGACAAGTTTTGAGGATACTCTCAAGGGTATCTTTTTCCTGATTCGTCCATGTGGCTCGTCTGTAAAACAAGCGTTTCACTTTTACTGGAGGTCTTTTCCCCATGATATCCTCTTTTCAATAGGTTGATCGGGCATAACGAACAAGGTTAGATTGTGCAAGCGTAGCGCGCCACAATCTGAACCGGTGGTTGGTCAAGCCCGCTTTTGACTTTTATCCGCACATAAAAGTCAATACTTCCAAACCCAACAATGCCATTATTCTATTAGGGGCAATACTTTGCAAGGAAAATGTGACGCGTATTTTTTGAATCACTAAAGAATATAATTGAGATGTGAAATGGGAAGGTTAAGATATGGAAGGCTTCCCAGAACGAAAGATTATTCCTGACAAGCCAGGTAAAAACGGCAGGGGAAATTGCTGAATTTCTGTTTATAACTCCAACATCACAACTCCAGATACAAAGAAGCTCCTTTGCCCCTTCCTTCACTTTCAGCCCATATTTTTCCATCAAGGGCCCGAGTCAGGATCCTGGCCAGGGGCAGATTAAGGCCAAACCCCGTGGGCCTTCTTTTTTCCGGCTCAAGCAGAAAGGGGGTAAAAATATTTTCCAGGTCAGCCGGATCAATGCCCCGGCCATTGTCGCTGACGGATATGGTTGTCCGGCCATTGGTTGCCGCGGCGGCAACAGTTATGGTGCCGCCCGCCGCGGAAAAAAAGATGGCATTGTCCATGAGCGCGGCAAAGATCCGCTCCAGATATTCCGGGTCGGTGAAGATCTGCAGGTTCTCGTCGATACGCCATGCAAGCGCGATGGAGCGATCCTCCATCTCTTTTTTCTTTTTTAGCGCAAACGAAATCAGCGATTCCCGTAACGGAAGGGTGCTGCGATCAGGTTTCAGATTGCTTCCCGCCACGCCGAAATAGGTAAGAATGGTTTCCGCGAGTTTTTGGATGCGATCCAGCGGGGAGTTGATTTCATGGGCGAGATACAGCAGAAAGGACATCTTGTCGCCATCAAGCTGTTGCACCCGCTCATGGGCCTTGACCAACTGGGCGGTGCGTTCCTGCACCATTTTCTCCAGGTTTTCGCTGTAATTTTTCAGTTCGATGTTCTGCTTTTCCAGGGTCAGCTTCATCATCCTGTTTTCCAGCCCTTTTTCGATGACATTGAGCAATTGCCGCTGATTCACCGGTTTAAAGAGAAAACTGAAGATCTGCCCTTCATTGATGGCCCGGACAATGTCGTTTTTTTCCGCCTGGCCGGAAAGGACAATCTTGCAGATGTCGGGATGTTTTTGGTGCAGCCTGCCGAGCAGAACGCTGCCGCGCATTTCCGGCATCAATTCGTCGGAAATGACAAGATCAACCGGATTGGCGTCGACAAAGCCTTCCACCTCTTCCGGATTGACAAAGGTATGGACCCGGTAAGCGCGCCCCAGTAATATTTTCAGTTCCGTCAGGATCGGCCGTTCATCGTCAACGACCACCACGGTTGGTTTCTGTTTTGTTTCACCGGGCGTTTTGTCCAAACTCATGTGAGAGAGCTCCTCGAAAATTCATGTTGTTTTCCATCAGGCGGCACGGAGTTCGCCGGGGATACAACCGGCCTTGGCCCGTCACGGCTATAGATAAAGCCGGACGATAAATGTTGTTCCTTCGCCGATTTTACTTTCCACGACAATATCGCCGCCGTGGGTTTCCACGATGCGGTGGCAAAGGTTCAGGCCGAGACCGGTGCCGGAACCGATGGGCTTGGTGGTGAAAAAGGGATCGAAAATCCTGTCGACAACCTTTTGTTCAATGCCGGTGCCGTTGTCGCGAAAGCGGGCCTCGATATAATTCTTTTCCCTGTTGTGGCTGGTGGAGACGAAAATCCGCCCCTCTTTTTTGGCCAGTCCCTTTTCCTTGACCGCATCCCGGGCATTCATGATCAGATTCATGAACACCTGCCCCATCTCCTGGGCAAGGCCCTTGAAGGCGGGAAGCCCCGGCGCCAGGTCGGTTTCAATGTGCACATCATACTTGACCTGGTTGTGGGTAAGAACCACGGCATCCTCGACAATGGTATTGAGATCACAGAGCTGGAAGGTTTCCTCGCCGTGGGCCATGCGCTTCGTGCTCGTGACAATGTGATCGATCCGCTCGACGGACCGGATGTTTCGCTCGGCAATATCATCAATCCCCTCGATGACCAGATCCATATCAAGTTCCGTCATCAGGCTGCGCAGTTTTTCCCTTTCCTCCGCCGGATCGACGCCGTCGCGGGCCAGGGAGCCGTTGAGAAATGCGACGAGTTCCTTGACGTATTCCACGTTCATCTTCAGCCCGTCCATGGAAAAACTGATGGCCTGGGCCGGATTGTTGATCTCATGGGCGATACCGGCCACCATGGTGCCGAGGGAGGCGAGTTTTTCCTGTTTGATGATCCTGGTCTGGCTTTCGAAAAGGGCATTCTTGGCCATGTTGCGCTCGGTAATATCGCGCACCATGGCGATAAAAAGCTGTTTTGCGCCGAGCTGCATCTCGCTGAGCGATATCTCGAGACTGAAGCTTGAACCGTCCTTTCTGGCGCCGAGCAGCTCCCTGGGCGCATCCAGGGCCTTGCGGATCTGCAGGGGAAGACCGCCGGTGCCATCCGCTTCCTCATCTTCCCCGGCAGCGGAAACCAGCATGGAGATATGTTTGCCCAGCATCTCATCCTGCGCATAGCAAAACATGCGGGACGAGGCATGATTGCATGATTCGATGTTGCCCTGCTCATCCATGGTGAGCAGTCCGTCGAACATGTTGTCGATGATGGAGCGTACCCGGGACTCAGCCTGTTCTCTTTCCCAGACGGTGACGGTGAGCCGCTGCACGCCGAGATAGATACCGAGCAGCCCGAGCAGCCAGAAGGTGCCGTGGGCCAGGGAAAAGGTGAATATGTCCTGGCGGGAGATGGCAAGAAGCGGTGCCATGGAAATGGAAACGCTGATCCCGCCCCTGATATCGCCCAGTTCATAGCCCTGAGAGGCATGACAGCGCAGACAGCCCGTTTCGGTGATCATCGGCCGCATCAGGCGCAGATATTTTTCGCCGTTGATCTCCTCCACCGAACTGATCTCCGTAACCCCGATCTCAAATGCTTCAAGCGCCGCGGTTTCCCAGTCATCCGCGGCGTTTTCCGGACGGATGGGATCAAGACTGGTGATATGACCGAAAGGCCCCTGCCGGCTGGTCTGCATCTCATACACCTGCCGGATCATGTATTCGGGATTGACCAGGGTCAGCTCCCTGCCGTTGCTGCTGGTGGCATTGGTATAATTGGCGATCTGATCAAGATAGGGGTTTGGTTTGGTGGTGTCGCTGATCGGCACGAAAACGCCGTGATGTCCGGTGGCCCAACGATAGTAAATGAGGTCCTTTTCAAAAATCGTTTTTGCCTCGATCAAGGCGATTTTCAGGGTCCGCTGTTTGTTTAAGGTAATATTCCAGGAAAGGGAAAACAGCACAATGACGGTCCAGATGGCGGCAAGCGGCCAGCCGTACCCCTTGTCGATCCGCGCCTGGGTGACGTTGCGGGCGGATCTTTCCGTTTTTTGCCTGAAACATCCCTCCAGAATGGCGAACAGCAGAAAAATGACCAGCGCCGTGGTGATGCCGACAATAAAATGCTCCCTTTCGGCATAGGGGATCTCCGGATGGAGAAACATGTCCGTCAGGGCGCTGAGATTGCCCATGAAAAGAATGATGAAAAAATAAAACAGGTAGCGAAACTTCATCATATAAAAAACCGTTCTGGAAACCTAATCATTATCAGGGTCGCCGTCATCAGGGGTCAAATGACTGATATCACCGTAATGGCTCAACTTGCGACGCAGTGTATCCTTTGAGATGCCGAGATCACGGCATGTCTGCATTCTTTTGTGATTGTTCCTGATCAGGGTGCCGATAATGACCTTTTTTTCTATTTCTTCCAGGGTCATATTGGGAATATGCAGGAATTCATCCGCGGCCGGCAGGGTTGCCGGCTGTTCTTCCGCTTCCGCCATCCTGGGCGGCTGCAATGTTTCCGGCAGATGATGGGGCAGAATCAGCCCCTCGTTGCAGAGAATGAAACAATACTCGATGATGTTTTCCAGCTCGCGGATATTGCCGGGGTAGTCCGCCTTCATCAGCAGCTTCAGGGCCTCGTCCGAAATACCCTTGACCGCCTTGTTGCGCTGCCTGTTGAACTTGCCGATGAAAAAATCCACCAGAAAGGGCAGATCCTCCATCCGTTCCCGCAGGGGCGGCAGTTCCAGCTTGACCACATTGAGCCGGTAATAGAGATCATCACGGAATATGCCCTGTTCCACCAGGGCGTCCAGGTTCTTATTGGTGGCGGCAATGACCCTGGCCCGGGTTTTCACCGGAGTATTCGAGCCGAGGGGCTCATAGGTTTTTGACTGCAGCACCCGCAGAAGCTTGACCTGCATGGCCGGGGAAATATCGCCGATTTCATCGAGAAAAATGGTGCCCTTGTCGGCAACGGCAAAACGCCCCTGCTTGTCATGTTTGGCGTCGGTAAAGGCACCGGCCTTATAACCGAAAAGTTCGGATTCCAGCAAGGTATCGGGCAAGGCTCCGCAGTTGAGGGCGACAAAAGGAGCGGTGCTTCTGTTGCTCATGCCGTGGATGGCGTTGGCAATAACCTCCTTGCCGGTGCCGCTTTCCCCGAGAATCAGAATATTACTGTCACTTTTGGCAAATTCAGGCAGCACCGCCATGAGCTGCTGCATTTTTTTGCTTTTGCTGTAAATTCCTTCCTTCGTGCTTTCCTCAAGCAGGCGACTGCGCAGCTGGAGGATTTCCGTGCGGTCGCGAAATGTCTCAACCCCGCCGATGCTGTTGCCCTGATCATCAATCAGGGCGGTAACGCAGATCGTCACCGGAATCTGTCTGCCCATTTTGCCGCGGATGATCACATCGCCTTCATGCACCTTTTCCTTGGACTCCATGGCCCTGGCTACCGGGCAACTCGCCCCGCAAAGCGAACCGCACAAAACCTCGTCGCACTTTTTGCCGAGTACCTCGGAACATGTATAACCGGTGATCTTTTCCGCGGAACGATTAAAGGAGGTGATACGGAAATCATGATTGACGGTGAAAACACCGTCCGCCACGCTGTCCAGAATGTGCCGGCTCCGGATGCTGTCGGTGTTGTCACGAAAAACCATCACCCCGCCGATAATATTGCCGTGAAGATCGATGAGCGGCGCGGCCTGGACACTGACCGGCAGAATCTGCTCATCGGCGGTGAGAAGCGAGGTCGATTCATCCAGGGCCGGTTTGCCGCTTTGCATGGCCTGGCCGAGCGCCGTGTGCGCGCCGGTTGCGGCAACGGAATCGCTTGCCCGGGCAAAGATGTCGGTAAAGGATTTGCCGATCACCTGCTCAAGGGAAAAGCCGGTTATTTTTTCCGCCGCCTTGTTGAACAGGGTAATGTTCGAATCCGCATCAACCGTGACGACCCCGTCAAAAAAACTGTCGAGAATGAGCTGCCGGTAAAAGATTTCCCGGATTTCCTGAAAGGACTGGACCCCGCCGACAACGTCGCCATTATTGTCTTCCAGGGGAGAAGCGCTGACCAGCAGCGGGATATCCTGCCCGGCAATCTTGAGAATTTTGGTTTGCTTGAGAAGCGGTTGCCGTGTTGCAAGAACCTGATCGACTATGCAGAAGCGATCGTCATTGTGGGACGGGAAAATTTCATGGCAGAGTCTGCCCAGCGCCTCTTCCTCGCTGATGCCGAGGATGGTTTCAGCGGACTTATTGAGTGAAGTGAGCTTCAGCTCGGTATCAACGGTAAAGACACCCTCGGTCAGATTGTCGAGGATGAGTTTGCGCTGCAGGGCATCACTGAATATTGCGGAGGAAAGCCTCTGCAACGTTCCGATAACGTTTGAAAGCTTGTCGTCTTTTATCATGGGCACGGATCTTCTTGGCAGGGTCTCCCGCCGAGCAGATTATTCGAATCAACTGCAAAAAAAAAAGGAGTTAACCGTTGTTCAGTTAACCCCCCCTTGCTATTAGTGGTCGGGATGAGAGGATTCGAACCTCCGGCCCCTTGAACCCCATTCAAGTGCGCTACCAGACTGCGCTACATCCCGATTTGTTTCGACCGTAAATATGTGATTTGTGCACTTATGTAGCAGGCTTCCCATAAACTGTCAAGCGCCATTACAAGAAAGTTGTCACTTGTCCTGCAATAATCGCTGTATGCCCTGCAATTCTTCTTTGATTCCCGCCAGGAAAACACGAACATCCGATGCGGATCCGGTCTTTGCTTCGGCCGACGGTTCGTTTTTTTGTTGCAGCAGAAGTTTCTTGGCGCCCGGGATGGTAAAACCGTCCTCCTTGAGCAGTTTCTTGATGCGCAGGATATTTTCAACATCCATCCGGCGATAAAGACGCTGTTTCGACGAGGCGCGATGAGGACGGATCAGCTGCTTGAACTCTGACTCCCAGTAGCGGAGCACGTGCTGCTTGACGCCTGCTATTTCACAGACCTCGCCGATTCTGAAATATTTCTTCTCAGGAATCGACCGCGTGAGGTCGTCCGCGACCTCACCGATGTGACTGTCCGTATGATTGGGAGGTTTGCCGTTCACTGATCCGCTTTTTCGTCATTGGTTCCAAGGTCAGTTGCACAACGCCCTCATCATAGCATCTTATGAAGGAAAAAACACCCTTGCTTTTCCGTGCCGGATCGAAACAACGGCACTTTTCGCCCCACAAGGAAGCGGAGATCAAAGAGAATTATTTTTATGACGGTTCGTTATCTCCCTGGCCCGTGCGCCCGCCGTGCTCACTTTTTCGCGCAACAAGCGTGCCGGCGCTGCCCTTCCCCTTCAGTCATCAGGAATTAATTTTCTCCCGCAAACACTTGCTGGCCTTAAATGACACCATGCTGCGCCGGGCGATCTCCATGGTTTCACCGGTGCGGGGATTCCGCCCTATCCGGGGAGACTTCTTTCTGACGGTGAAGGTGCCGAACTGGACAAGCTTGACCGGCTCCTCGTCAAGCAGGGTATTTTTCAAGGTGGAAAAAATCCGGTCCACGAGTTCCGCCGCGCTGCGTTGAGAAATTCCCAGTTTTTCATTAATAACCTGGGCCAGCTCCTTCCGGGTGAGATTGGGCTTCATGGGAGTTATACCTCGCGTAGCCGGCCGTGGAAGCGGGCCAGGATCATTTCAACAATTTTCTTATGTGTCTCGCCCACTGTTTCATCATCCAGGGTCTGTTCGGCGGATCGGTAAACAACCTTGACGGCTACACTCTTCAATCCGGGACCGATGACATCGCCGCGGTAGACATCGAAAATCTCCGCCTGCTCGACAAGAGGATCCCCGCAATCCCTGATGGCGGCAACGATCTCGCCTGACCCGACCTGCTCGGGCACGACAATGGCGATGTCCCACTTGACGGAAGGGAATTTGGGCAGAGCAACAAACTGTTTGCCGACCTTCGGTTGCACAAGCAACAGGTCCATGCGGATACCGACAAAATAAACATCCTGCTTGATGCCGAACTGGACGAGAACCGCGGCGCTCACCCTGCCGAAATGACCAACTTCCTTGCCGCCGGCTGCAAGACGGACAAAGCTGTCACGCTCACAGTAGACGGGAACCCGGTCCGGACGGGGCAGCATTTCAAGATTTGCCAGCCGCAGTTCACGCTTGAGCGTATCAACCACGCCGATGATATCGTAAATATCGACCTTTTCCTCTCCGGCATGGAGAATCGGGGCGCCGGGGCATCTGCGACCGCTGATCACGGCCGTGAGCCACGTCTCTTCCTCCGGCTGCTGAGTCGCTTCCCGTGCAGGGACGAAACATTTGCCGGTTTCAAAAAGCCTGACGTCCGGCACCTGGTGATTGACATTGCGCCGGACATTTTCCAGCAATCCAGGCAGCAGCAGAGTGCGCAAAACCGACTGATCCTCGGCCAGCGGATTGAGGAGCTTGACCGTTTGCCGTCCAGGGTCATCCTCGGCCAGACCAAGCATGTCGAAATGCCGGGGATCGACAAAGCTGTAGTTGATCGCCTCATAAAACCCGAGCGACACCATAATGGAGGAAATGTCTTTGCGCAGTTGCCGCGCCGGGTCCGGCAAGGCGGCGGACATGGGCACCAGGGGCATGGTATGGGGAAACTCGTTATACCCTTTGAGCCGGGCCACCTCTTCAATCAGGTCAATCTCTCTTTCAAGATCGACCCGAAAGCTAGGCGGTGTCACCTGCAGGGTGTCCGGATCAAGGAGCGAACTTTCAATCTCAATGCCGGCCAGCAATGCGGCTATTTCTTCACTCTTAAAAGCAGAGCCCAGCAGGTCGTTGGTTTTCGTCACCCGCAGAGCAATACAATCACGACGGCATACTCCGTCCGCCCAATCCACCCCGTCGGCAACGACAGTTGCTCCGGCGACCAGGCACAGCAGCCTCACCGCCCTTTCCAGGGCAACAGGGGCAAGCAGGGGATCAACTCCCCGCTCGAAACGATATGAGGCGTCGGTGGCCATATTCAGCTTTCTCGCCGTACGTCTGACACTGACCGGATTAAAACAGGCGGATTCGAGCAGCACCTCGGTCGTCTTTGCATCCACTTCCGAGTTTTCGCCGCCCATGACGCCGGCCACCGCGACCGGTTTTTCCCCGTCGCAGATCAGCATCATGTCGGCATCGAGCTGACGGACGGAACCGTCAAGTGTTGTCAGGGTCTCGCCTTGCCGGGGCTTGCGAACGGCAATGGCGCCTCCGGCCAGCTTGCTGAAATCAAAGGCATGAAGCGGCTGGCCATACTCGAGCATGACAAAGTTGGTGACATCAACCACATTGTTAATGGGACGCAGCCCAACGCTGAGCAATCTCTTTTTCAGCCACCAGGGTGATGGGCCGATGCTGACATTTTTCAGAAGCCTGGCCGCATAACGGGTGCAGTCACTGTCTTCAACCGTCACCCGAAAGGGAATTCCGGCGCCGGTGAGTTGCGGGGTGTCAGCTTTGCCGACAGGCAGTTGCAAAGCCGTGTTGCAGAAGGCGGCCGCCTCACGGCCGATGCCGATGACGCTGGTGCAGTCCGGTCGATTGGGGGTGAGATCAACCTCGATCATCGTGTCCGCCAAGGCAAGCACATCCACCAGATTTTCCCCGGACCGGCTGAGCCAATCAAGCTCCATGATGCCGGCATGGCTTTCACTGATGCCGAGATCCTTTTCCGAACAAAGCATCCCATGGGAGGCCTGGCCGCGTATTTTGCTTTTTTTGATCACCAGCCCGGAAGGCAGAACCGCGCCCGGCAAAGCAACGGCGGTAAAAAGACCGGCGCGGGCATTGGGGGCGCCGCAGACAATCTGCATCTGTTCCTCCCCCACCGCCACCTGGCATAAAACCAGCCGATCAGCGTCCGGATGCGGCGTCACCGAAAGTATTTCCGCAACCTTGACGCCGTCCAGATCGGAAAAAAGCGTCACAACACCATCAACCTCAAGTCCGGCCATGGTGAGACGATCAGCCAGTTCCTGGGGGCTGATGGTCAGATCGACATATTGTTTCAGCCAGTCAATTGTAAATTTCATGGGGCAGCTATTTTGGGCTTAATTTAAAACTGAGAAAGGAAACGAAGGTCGTTTTCATAATAAAGCCGAATGTCGTTGATGCCGTATTTCAGCATGGCAATACGTTCAACGCCGAGCCCAAAGGCAAAACCGCTGTACTGCTCGGGATCATAGCCGACTTGCTTGAAAACTTCCGGATCAATCATGCCGGCGCCGAGAATTTCAAGCCAGCCGGTATGTTTACAGACACGGCACCCTTTGCCGCGACAGATGACGCAGGCAATGTCTATTTCAGCGCTTGGTTCGGTAAATGGAAAAAAGCTCGGGCGGGCGCGCATGGTGGTGCGGTCGTCAAACATCTTGGTGATGAAAACACCGAGCACCCCGCGCAGATCGGCAAAGGAAACCTTTTTATCAACAAGAAATCCCTCAACCTGATGAAACATGGGGGTATGGGTGATATCCGAATCACAACGGTACACCTTGCCCGGCGCTATCATCCTGAGCGGCGGCGACTGCGTCTCCATGATACGGGCCTGCATGGGCGACGTGTGGGTGCGCAGCAGCAGACTTTCGTTAATGTAGAAAGTATCATGCATATCCCGGGCAGGATGATGTTTGGGAATGTTCAATGCCTCGAAGTTATAGAAATCGGTTTCCACATCAGGCCCTTCGGCCACCCCGAAACCCATGCTTTCGAAAATCGCGCAGATCTCTTCCATGATCTGCGTCACCGGATGAAGTTTCCCAAACGGAATTGCTCTGCCGGGCAACGTCAAATCAAGCCGGGCATCTCCGGCCTTGGCTGCGGCCGAACTTTCCAGCTCTTCTTTTTTCACGGCAAAACGGCTTTCAAGGTCCGCTTTGATTTCATTGGCCAGCTTGCCGATCCGCGGTCGTTCATCCGCCGCAACCCGGCCAAGCTGACGCATAAGTCCGGTGAAATCGCTTTTCCGGCCGAGATATTTGACACGATACGGTTCCAGCTCACTTGCCAGCGTGATCGCGTCAAGATCGGCCAATGCGGATTGTTGCAGGCGAAGTAATTCTTCTTCCATCATATCGTTCCCTGGAGGATAATTGCCTTTTCCACAGGTGCAGCACGACGTTATCCGTGCGCAAGAGTGATAAAAGGACTTTCATGATCTGGAGCAACCGGTTTGGTTGCTCCACCGTGAAAGTCCTTTCTTGGGCCATGCGGCTTGGAGACAGCAGGCACATCCGGCGGTTTCGCCACGCGTCGATCGATCGACCTTCACTTCATGACAAGGTTTTGCTTTCTTGCCACGAAAATCAGCCGCCGAAGTCTCGACAAAGCCGTCACATTTCCGCAGGAGTTAAAAGACAGCAACGAAAAAAAAAGGATTTCGTCGGAATCAGGAAGCAAGCTTCGCAACAGCGGTAAATGCGTTGGGATCAAGAATCGCGAGGTTGGAGAGGACCTTGCGATCAAGCTCCACACCTGCGTTCTTCAGACCACCAATCAAACGGCTATAGGAAGTTCCGTTCTGTTCTGCGGCAGCGCCGATGCGAACGATCCACAAACGACGGAAATCGCGTTTTTTCGCGCGGCGATCCCTGTATGCATAACAGAGAGCACGATCAACCGTCTCGGTGGCTGTACGGAAAAGGCGACTTCTTGCGCCGACAAAACCTTTTGCCAGTTTCAAAACTCTATTTCTTCTGCGGCGTGCTTTAAAGCCGCGAGTAACTCTGGGCATTTCAATCTCCTTGGTCTACATATAGGGCAGAATACGTTTGATTCCCTTCACATCGCTGGCATCAACCACACCTGCCTTCCGCAGATTTCTTTTTCTCTTTGTGGACTTTTTGGTCAGGATATGACTGGTATACGCCTTACTGCGAATAACCTTGCCGGAACCGCTCATCTTGAAGCGCTTTGCGGCCCCTCTGTTGGTTTTCATTTTTGGCATGACAATAACTCCTGTTGACATTACTCGTTATATAAAAAATTCGATGTCCTTCTTGCCCCTGCAACCGTTAATTCTTCGGCGCCACATACATGGCCATCTGCCGTCCTTCCATGGTCGGAGCCTGAACGATTGTTGCGACATCATCGAGCGACTCCGCGATGTGGTTCAAAAGAGAAAGGCCGATGGTATCGGCATAGACAATCTCCCTTCCCCGGAATCTCATGGTCACTTTGACTTTATTTTTCTGTGCTAAAAATTTTCGGATATTGCGAATCTTGAAATCAAGATCATGCTTTTCAGTCTTGGGACGGAGCTTAATCTCCTTCACTTCGACGACAGTCTGCTTTTTCTTTGCTTCCGCCTGTTTCTTGCTCTGCTCATAGCGGTATTTGCCGTAATCCATGATCCGGCAGACAGGAGGTTCGGCGTTTGGTGATATTTCAACCAGATCGAGACCCGCCTGTTCGGCAATGGCCAAGGCTTCCTTTGTTTTCAGAATGCCGAGCTGCTGCCCATCGTCACCAATGACCCTGATCTCATATTCCTTGATCAGCTCATTAACCCTGGTCCGTGGCTCACGTCCGTCCTTTTCACTTTTTTTTCTTTTAATACGCTTACCTCCACTTGTTCGCGGACAAACAAATTTTACAAAGTCTTTCCCGGTGACAACAATCGGCTATCGCTTCAGGCTTTCGCTCCGGATCAGCTCTGCAAAAGCGGAAACAGACATCGGGTCGAGATTCTTGCCGTCGCGCAGACGTACCGTCACCATGCCTGTTTCCTTCTCCTTATCTCCAACAATGACCATATAGGGAATTTTTGCCATCTGCGCTTCCCTGATCTTATAATTCAATTTTTCATTGCGGGTGTCTTTTTCCACCCTGATACCGGCCTGTCGCAGTTGCTGGTAAACCGTGTCAACGTAATCAAGCTGCGCGTCGGTGATATTGAGCACCTTGGCCTGCACCGGAGCCATCCAGAGGGGAAAGGCGCCAGCGTAATGTTCGATGAGCACACCGAAAAAGCGTTCCAAGGAGCCCATCAGGGCCCGGTGGATCATGATCGGCTGGTGTTCCTTGCCGTCTTCGGCGGTATAGCCCAGCTGGAAACGATCGGGCAGATTAAAATCCACCTGAATGGTTGAGCACTGCCAGGCGCGGCCCAGCACATCCTTGATCTTGATATCAATCTTCGGCCCGTAAAAAACCCCCTCACCCGGATCAACCTGATAGGCAAGCCCTTTTCTTTCCAGGGCCCGTTTCAAGGCATCGGTGGCCTTTTCCCAGTTCTGCGGGGTGCCGACAAATTTTTCCGGCTGGGTGGACAGATAGATATCGTATTCAGTAAAGCCAAACGACCGGAGAATATGCAGGTTCAGGTCGAGAATATTGAAAATCTCGTCATCCAGCTGTTCCGGCAGGGTGAAAATATGGGCATCATCCTGGGTGAAGCCGCGGACCCGCATCAAACCCTGCAAAGCACCGGTTCGCTCGAACCGGTAGACGGTTCCCAGCTCGCACCAGCGGATCGGAAATTCCCGGTAACTTCTTTTTTTCGTTTTGTAGATGGCGATATGGAACGGGCAATTCATCGGCTTCAGCTGATAGCTGACGTCCTCGACCTCCATGGGGGAAAACATGTCATCCACATAAAAGTCAAGATGGCCGCTGGTGGCCCACATATCGCGCTTGGCAATGTGCGGGGTGTAAAGCAGCTCATAGCCGTTCCGGTAATGCTCGTCCTTCCAGTAATCCTCGATCAGCTTGCGTGCCAGCGCCCCTTTGGGCTGCCAGAGGATGAGACCCGGACCCACCTGGTCGCTGATGGTAAAAAGCTCAAGCTCCTTCCCCAGCCTGCGATGGTCTCTTTTTTTCGCCTCTTCCAGCTGATACAGATATTGTTTCAGCTCCTTGGGGTCAAAAAATGCCGTTCCGTAAAGGCGTTGCAGCATCGGCCGCTTTTCATCCCCGCGCCAGTAGGCGCCGGCGATGCGGATCAGCTTGAAAGCCTGCAGCTGACTGCTATCGGCAATATGCGGTCCCCGGCAGAGGTCGACAAAATCGCCCTGGCTGTAAAGGCTAACCGTGTCATCCTTTATATCGTCGAGCAATTCAACTTTATAAACCTGCCCTTTTTCCTGAAAAAACTTTTTGGCTTCGCTGAGCGAGAGCGTCTTCCGGCTGAAAGGACGGGCGGCGGCAACGATTTCCCGCATCCTGGCTTCAATGGCGTCGAAATCATCCGGGGTGAACGGCGCCGCCCGGTCAAAATCATAATAAAAACCGTCATCAGTGGCCGGACCGATGGCCACCTTGACTTCCGGTCCGTAAAGAGACACTACCGCTTCCGCCATGATGTGCGACGCGCTGTGCCTCAGGATATGCAGACCTTCCGGTGAATCTTTCGTGATCGGCTCAATCACCCAGTCTTCATGCAGCGCCTCGGAAAGATCAACAAGCCGGTCGCCGAGTCGTGCCGCGATGACACGCTTGCGCTCCTTGCTCGAACAAAGCTCCTTCACCGCCTCGGCCACGACAGTGCCGTCGGGAAAGGTCTTTGACTCGCCGTCTTTTATGCTCAACCGGATTTCAGACATTGGAATTTGATTTCAGCCTGTGCGTCATTTTCTCAGGTACGAATAAAGAAACTTCGCAACAGTGTCTATTGCGAAGTTTCTTTATCCGTACCACAACGCTCAATATTCTGGTAGGCACGGGCGGGATTGAACCGCCGACTTCTACCATGTCAAGGTAGCACTCTCCCACTGAGTTACGCGCCTGTTTTTTTCACATGACTCTCTAAACGGGAAGGAAATACCAATAAAGAGCGCCTCTGTCAAGAACATTATGCATCGCTTGATGCAATCGGTCAATACCTTTTCCGTGCCTCAATCGCCCGGCTCAAGGTCAGTTCATCCGCATATTTGATGTCCATGCCCATGGGTATCCCGCAGGCAAGCCGGGTCAGTTTCACATTGGCCGCCCGCAGACATTCGATGAGATACGCGGCGGTCGCCTCACCCGGCACGGTGGAACTGGTGGCGATCAGCACCTCTTCGGCCTGCTGGCGCTCAATGCGTTTCAGCAGATCATTGACCTTGATTTCATCCGGCCCGATACCGTCCATGGGCGACAGGACCCCGTGCAGGATATGGTATTGCCCCTGAAATGTCCCGGTTTTTTCGATGGCCATGAGATCCGCCGCCTCTTCCACGACACAGATCAGCCGGCTGCTCCTCCGATGGTCCGCGCAGATGGCGCAGGGATCGGTCTCGGAAAAGGCAAAACAGTTGGAACACAAGCGGATTGCCTCATGCAGCTCCGCCAAATCGCGCGCCAGCACCCGGGCCTCCGCCGCCGGACGGCGAAGGAGATGCAGGGCAAGGCGCGTCGCCGTTTTCCGTCCCACTCCGGGCAACCGGTTCAGGTCGACAATCAGCCTTTCAAGGGCCGGAGGGACAACGTTCACCTTTTGCTCACCCGCCGAACATGCCCGGCAGATTGATACCGAGTCCGCCGGTCAACTTCGACAGTTCGGACTGGGTCATCTCCCTGGCCTGGCGCATGGCGTCATTTACCGCGGCAATCACCAGATCCTGCAGCATTTCCGGCTCCGCCGGATTAATCGCCTCTTTGTCGATGCGCAATGAGACGACCTCGAATTTTCCGTTGACGGTGACGCTCACCATGCCCCCGCCGACAGTGGTGGTGATGGTGCGCCGCGCCAACTCCTCCTGCATCTGGCTCATCTGATACTGGAATTGCTGCGCCCTTTTTAAAATCGAATCCATATCCATAATGTTCGTCCTGTTGGTCTTACTGGTCTGACTGGTCTGACTGGTCTGACTGGTCTGACTGGTCTGACTGGTCCTGCTGGTCTTATTGGTCTTATTGATCCTATTGGTCTTGTTGGTCCAACCCGCCTGACTCAAAAACCACTGACCAGCAAGACCACAGAGGCTGGTTAGACCAGTTAGACCAATTTATCGAAACCTCGGCCCGGTGCGGATCGCTCCCACCTGACCGCCGAACACATCAAGTGTCATCTGCACCAGCGGATCATTAGCCAGGGCCCGCCGTTCTTCCTTCGGCCCGTCATGGACCGCTTCTCCGCTCCCGTCCCCGCGGCTGCCGATCTTCAGCGTCAGATCCTTCTGGAAGAAATCCAATGCATACTCCGTCAGATCCTTAACATTTTCCGTCTTTTGCAGCAAGGTGCAATCGGATGGATTTTCAAAACGGATAAGCAGTTCCGTCCCCTCTTCCCGGGGATTTTCACAAAGACGCAGCACCTGAGCCATCCAGGGCTTTCTTTCCTTGACATAGGCCAGGAATTCATCCCAGTTCCGTCGCACATCCCTGGCACGGGGATGAATCGCAAGCCCGCTTTTTTTCATCTCCTCCGGCCCGGCCTTCTCGGCGTGCGGCGCAACGGCGATCTCTTTGTCTTTTTCGGCCTCTTTTATCGGCGCAACCGCCTTTTCTTCCCCGGCAACCGGAGCAGCATCGGCCCCCCGCTCCGCACCCGGCACGGGGATTGCCTTGGCCGACGACGGTACGGGCCGCGCCGTGACAGTTACGGCCGGTTCGGCGGGACCTGTCGGAGCAAAGTTTCCCCCTCCCCCCTTCCGCACCAGATCATCAAGCCGGGCGAGCAGCGTGGCCGCGGGAGTCACCTCTCCCGCCTGGACCGCCTTGATAAAGGCCATTTCCAGCACCAAACGGGGATGAGCGGAATACTGCATCTCGCTTGCGCCGGTAAAAAGCAACTGAAAGACAAGGGACAGCGTTTCCCGTCCGTACCTGGCGCTCAACTCGCGCAGCTCGTCAAGCTCCTGATCGGAAACATCAAGCATGACCTCGGGGTGCGGACTTGTGCGACAAATGAGCAGTGCGCGCATGTAGGCAATGAGATCCGAGGCAAACCGCTTGAGATCAAGACCGGCATCATAGGCCTTTGCCAGCAGGTCAAAACAGCCGGCCAGATTGCCGGACAAAATCGCCTCGGCCAGGCCGAAAAAAATCCGCTGGTCAACCAGGCCGAGCACCTGCACCACATCATCGACCGTGACCGTTGTCCCGCCGAAGGAAAAAACCTGATCCAGCAGACTCAACCCGTCACGCACGCTGCCGTCGGCCTCCCGAGCGATCATCTCCAGGGCCTGGCGGGGGATCTCCACCTCTTCACGGGCGGAAATCCTCTCAAAAAACGAAACCAGCTGACCAAAAGGAACTCGCTTCAACTCATACCGCTGGCAGCGGGACAGAATGGTAATGGGCACCTTGTGCAGCTCGGTGGTGGCAAACATGAAATAAACGTGTTCGGGCGGCTCCTCCAGGGTCTTCAACAGGGCGTTGAAGGCCTCGGTGGTGAGCATGTGAACCTCGTCGATGATGACAACCTTGAAACGGTTCTGGGTGGGAAAAAAACGGATGTTTTCCTTGAGCTCGCGAATCTCCTGGATGCCGCGGTTGGAAGCGCCGTCTATTTCCTGAAGATCCACCGCGGAACCGGCGGTGATTTCCAGGCACGACCGGCACTGATTGCAGGGCTTTTCTCCGCCGTCTCCCAGGCAGTTCAAGGCCTTGGCCATGATACGGGCAAGGGTGGTCTTGCCCACGCCCCGCACGCCGGAAAAAATCATGGCATGGGCAACCCGGTTGCGCGCAAGTCCGTTCCGCAGGGTGCGGACAACCGCCTCCTGACCAACGACGTCAGCGAAAGTCTGGGGCCGCCATTTGCGGGCAAGGACAAGATAGGACATGGTAATTGATAATGAGAAAATTGATAATGGCTGCTTATCAATGAAATTGCGATAATTGCCGTCTCAAGACGGGCAACCGTTCCGGTATCTGTCGAGGGTGGCCTGAAAAAATGATAGCCAGGCACCCCCGCGGCACACAAAGGGGATTCATTACCGCTGCTTCCTCCCGGACCTGACGGGGTTCATGAGCCTCTGTTGCGCGGGACCCGGCTATCACACTCGTAATCAAAAAAAGAGCTGAACGGTCACCCTGCTATGTTCTGCAAACTGGCGGAGAAGGAGGGATTCGAACCCTCGGTACGTTTCCGTACACACGATTTCCAGTCGTGCACCTTCGGCCTCTCGGTCACCTCTCCACATCTTCGTCATTTGCAAAGACAGGCACTTTACAACCAAAGACGACTTTTTCAAAGGGGAATTTTAGAGGTCTTTCGCTTTTTTTCTTCTTTCCCGGAAAAAGGAACTCATCAGCAAAGAACACTGTTCCGCCAGCAGCCCCCCTTCCACCAGCAGGGTATGATTCAGTTTTTTATCCATGCCCACCCCGTAGCGCGAAACAACGCCCCCGGCCTTGACATCATCGGCGCCGAAGACAAGACGGCTCACCCTGGCATGTACCAACGCCCCGGCGCACATGACACAGGGCTCCACCGTGACATAGATGGTGGTGCCGCCCAAGCGGTAATTAGCCGTTTTTTCCCCTGCCCGGCGCAGAACCAGGATTTCCGCATGGGCGCAGGGATCATGCAGTTCAATGGTACGGTTGCCGTCCCGGGCCAGCACCTCGCCGCCCGCGCCCACCAGCACCGCGCCCACCGGCACCTCCCCCCGTTCGGCGGCGCGCCGCGCCTCCTCCAGGGCAATCTCCATGTACAGGGCCTCCTGCTCCTTGCCCATCAATCGGCGCCTTGCTCCCGTTTCTGCTTGTTGGCGTAATTGGCCGCATACCAGCCCGCCACGCAGCCTTCACCCACCGCCTTGGCCATCTGATGGGGAGGACCGGCAATATCACCCGCCGCATAGACCCCGGGCAGATTGGTTTCCTGGCGTTTATTCGTGTCAATAAAGGAAAAGGACTCCATGTCGAGCTGGACGCCGAGATTGGTGGCAAGTTCCATGGCCCCCTTGGCGCCGAGTTCGACGAAAACCCCATCGACATCGAGCATGGAGCCATCCTCCAGCACCAGTTTCTCCACTGTTTTGTCGCCGACGATTTCCTTCACCCAGCTGCCCAGATGCAGCGTGACCCCGCTGCCCTTGATCTTTTCGGCGAGTTCCGCTGAAACGGCGAGTTCCCGGGCGACAAGGTGCACTTCCGAGGCGTATTTCAGCAATGTCAAGGCCCCATCCACCGCGGCGCTTTCATTGCCCACCACCGCCACCCTGGCATTACGGAAAAAATTGGCGTCGCAATCAACACAATAGCTGACTCCCTTGCCGGTCAGTTCTTTTTCGCCGGCCACCTTCAGCTTGTTCTTGTGGGTGCCGGTGGCAAGAATCAACGTCCGCCCCCGATACAGCCCGCTTTCCGTCCGCACCTGGTACTGATCGTCAACCTGCTCAATGCCCAGCACGTCCTCCTCGACAAAGCGGGCGCCGAAACGGACAGCCTGCTCACGACCGATTTTCAGCAGTTCATGGCCGTCGGTCACCCCGTCGACACAAAGATAATTTTCCACATGGGCCCAGTAAATGGCGCTTTTCTGCGGACGACCCAGCACCAGCACGGTGGTTTTTTTACGCGCGGCATGAACCGCCGCCTGCAGACCGGCCGGTCCGGCTCCGACAATAATGACATCCATCAGTTCCGACATGATTGCATCCTTCATATTTTGGGTTCAGGGTATTGAGTCCCGCATTCCGAGTTCAAGGTTCATGACAAAATTTTCTCCTTGGAACTTTGCATCGTGGTCCTTATAGTAAGTCGATACCTTAATTCCGCTTCCGACGAATGTCAAAAAAAGATGGCGCCGCAAAAAAACAATCCATGAAATTTCTCGCCGACCTCCATATCCATTCTCCCTTTTCCCGGGCCACCAGCAAGGAAAGCACGGTTGCCGGTCTTTCCGCCTGGGCGCGGGTCAAGGGCATCCACCTTATCGGCACCGGCGACTTTACCCATCCCGGCTGGTTTCAGCAGTTAAAGGAGCAGCTTATCCCGGCCGAGCCCGGCCTGTTCAAGCTGCGCGATGAAAAAAACGCCCCGGCGTTGCCCGGCGTTGCCCCCGAGGACATCCCGGTGCGCTTCATCCTGACCGCGGAAATAAGCTCCATCTACAAACGGCACGACCGGGTGCGCAAGGTGCACAACATCCTCTTTGCCCCGGATCTCGAAGCCGCCGAACGGATCAACCGGCGGCTGGCCGCCATCGGCAACATCGAGTCCGACGGCCGCCCCATTTTAGGCCTTGACTCCCGGAACCTGCTGGAAATCCAGCTCGAGGAGATGGAAGAGGGATTCCTGGTGCCGGCCCATATCTGGACCCCCTGGTTTTCCCTGTTCGGCTCAAAATCAGGTTTTGACTCCATCGAGGAATGTTTCGGCGATCTCACCCCCCATATTTTTGCGCTGGAGACCGGCCTGTCGTCGGACCCGGACATGAACCGGCTGGTCTCGGCCCTGGACCGCTACACCCTGATCTCCAATTCCGACTGCCACTCCCCTGGGAAGCTGGGCCGGGAGGTCAACCTCTTTGACTGCGAACTCGATTTCTTCTCCCTGAAAAAGGCCCTGCAAAAGCCATCCCTGGGCTTTCTCGGCACCATGGAATTTTTCCCGGAAGAGGGCAAATACCATCTGGACGGCCACCGCAAGTGCAATGTCGTCATGGAGCCCAACGAGACCAGGGGCTGCCGGGGGATATGCCCGGTCTGCGGCAAGCCGCTCACTGTCGGCGTCTTCCACCGTGTGATGGACCTGGCCGACCGGGACACTCCCTTTTATCCGGAAAACGGCCCGACATTTCAAAGCCTCATCCCATTGCCCGAAGTGATCGGCGAGATCATGGGCAAAGGCCCTGCCGGCAAGGGGGTCATGGAGCAGTACCGGAAAACGGTCAACCGCTTCGGCTCGGAATTCAACCTCTTTCTCCATGCCCCGCCTGAAGAAATCAATGCCTTTTCGCCCCTGCTGGCTGAAGCGGTTGCCAGGATACGCACGCGCAGGGTGATCCGCCGGGCGGGCTTTGACGGCGAGTTCGGGGTCATCCACGCCTTTGCCGAGGGCGAGATCGAACGTTTGCGCGGCCAGGCCGCCCTCTTTGCCGATCAGCCGCCGCAAGCCGGAAAAAAACCAAAAAACGCCGTGCCGAACAGCGCTCCGCATCGCGACCGCGAACCGGCATTACCGGCCGCTCCGGCCGCCGCCAACACGAAGCAGCAGCAGGCGGTCAGCAGCAGTGCCCGCCGCATTCTGGTGTCCGCCGGACCCGGCACCGGCAAGACCCACACCCTGGTTGCCCGCCTGGCTCATTTGCTGACGGTACGAAAAATCGACCCCGGGCACATTGCCGCCATCACCTTTACCAACCGGGCGGCGGATGAGGTCAAGGACCGCCTGCTGCAAAAAGCGGGTGAGGGATCGGAACGGGTCTTTGTCGGCACCTTCCACCGCTTCTGTCTCGACTGGCTGCAGCGGGAAACTCCGGATCTGGCGGTCATCGGCGACGACGATCGCGAACTGCTGGTCAAACGCCTTTATGCCGGGGCAACACCAGGGGAACGAAAAAAAATCATTCAGGCTATTCGCGCCTTTCCGCCGCTGCCGGAAAACGTACCACTCGTCACCCCGTATCTCGCGGAACTGAAAAATATCAAGGCCGTCGACCTGGAGATGATCATTGCCGTCTTTGTCGAGAAACTGCAAAACGATGCCGATTTTGCGGAGCTGGTGCGGGACCGGGTGCGCCATCTCTTTGTTGATGAATTCCAGGATGTCAACCGGAGCCAGTTCACCCTGGTTTCCCTGCTGGGCCGGTCCGCCTCCCTCTTTGTCATCGGCGACGCCAACCAGTCCATTTACGGCTTCCGGGGCAGCGACCTGACCTTCTTCCTCCGTTTTGCCGAGGAACCGGGAACAGAATGTCTGGCCCTTGACCGCAATTACCGTTCCGCACCTGTTATTCTTGCCGCGGCAAGCGATCTGATCCGCCATAACCGGGTCCGCAGCGACGTAAAGATAACGGCGGAACGCCCTACCGCGGGCCGCATCTCCCTTTTTACCGCGCCAAGCGGGCGGGCGGAAGCCGAACACGTGGTCAGGCAGATCGAAAAACTCCTGGGCGGCATCTCAAGCTTTTCCATTAATTCCGGCCGCTCCAGCGGCGAGGAACGCCGGTACACCTTCCGTGACATCGGCGTTCTTTACCGCCTCTCCCGCCAGGCCGAATCCCTGGCCGAGGCCCTGGAACGCCGGGGCATTCCGTTTCAACTGGTGGGCGCGCGCCCCTTTTTCATGGGAAAGGACATTCTCCCCCTTGCCCTTGCCACACTGGTTGCGGCAGGCATCGCCACCCCGGTGGACGCCCTGGCCCTCTGCCGGGAAATGCCGGGAATAGGCCCCGTGGCCCTGGCGCGGCTGGAAAAGGAGCTCCCCCTTACCGGCCCGGATTTCTTCAGCAGCATGCAGTCCCTGCCCCTTGGCGCCGGACAGGCGACAATACTGGACACCCTGCGACAGGCGACAAAGGTTTTTCATGATACGGCGCCCGCCTCCCTTGCCCGTGCCTATCAGCCGCTTTTTTCCCTTTTCCGGCGCGATCCCGCTGCCGCCAATGCCCAGCGCTTTCTCCGGCTGGCAGGCGCTTTCAATGATCTTGCCTCATACGCCCGTCATCTTGCCGAAAACAGGGCGGCAACCATCTATGACGACCGGGCCGAGGCGGTGTCGCTGCTGACCCTGCACGGGGCCAAGGGTCTGGAGTTTCCGGTGGTGTTTATTACCGGAGTCAACGACGGCCTGCTGCCTTGCCGCATGCCGGGCTGCGACCCGGAAGAGGAACGGCGACTTTTTTATGTCGGCATGACCAGGGCGAAAGACCGGCTGCTCCTTTCCTGTTCAGGCGAGGAGAAACCATCGCCGTTTCTTGCTGAAATTCCGTCGGAACTGGTGGAAATAACGAAAGAGAACGGCCCAAAACGAAACAAACCCCAGGGGAAACAACTCAAACTTTTTAATTAAACAGCCAATCATGCAAAAAAAAATACAAATCGGCCGGGCCACCATTGGGCTGATCGGTCTTGATCAGGCAATGCAGCAGGCTCTCACCATGGGAATCCAGATTGACGAGGCGGTTGAATTTCTTTTTGAATCAATAAGCCGGGAAAACTACGTGCCGCCCGTTGCCGTTGATCTTTACAAAAACGCCCTGCGTGCGGAGTTTGAACGGGCTTCAGGCGGCAAGGAGCAAAACCGGCAGCAGCTCACCATCAAAATCCTTGGCCCCGGCTGCGTCAGCTGCAACAAACTCAACACCATGATTTTCGATATCATGCAGCGGCTGGACATTGCCGCGGACATCGAGCAGATCCACGATCTTGATGAGATATGGCGTCATGGGGTCATCACCACGCCGGCGCTCATCATCAACGGCGGGATCAAATGCGCGGGCCGCATGCCGCCGCCCGCCGAGGTGGAAAAATGGCTGGTTGACGAATGGGAAAAACTGCCATTCCCGTCAAAACAAACAACCTTGCCCAATCAGGAGGAAAAATCATGAGCACGGACACGGGAAAAACCTTTACCCCCTTCACCCTGAAGAACTTCACCCTGAAAAACCGGCTCGGCGTAGCGCCGATGACCCGCATGTCATCGGTCAAAGACGCCATTCCCCGCCAGGATGTGCTTGATTTCCTGGTGCGCCGCGCGGCCAACGGCGCAGGCCTAGTGTTTACCGAGGCGATTGTCACCGATTATGAAAGCGCCCAGGGCTATCCGGGACAGGCGCGGCTGCTCACCGAGCGGCAGATCGCCGCCTGGCGCCCGGTAACCGAAGCGATTCACCGGCACGGGGCGCTCGCGGTGATGCAGATGTTTCACTGCGGCCGCATGAGCTGGAACGAGGTCAATCCGGCGGGCCGGGTCATCGCGCCGAGCCCGGTTGCCCCCAGTCAGCAGAACCCGCTGACCGGCGCCCCCTACCCGGTGCCGGACGAAATGAGCCGCTTTGACATCGACCACGCCGTCAATGGTTTTGTCGAGACGGCCAAAGGTGCGGTGGCCGCCGGTTTTTCCGCCATCGAAATCCACGGGGCGCACGGCTATCTCATCAACCAGTTTCTTTCTTCCTACTCCAACAAGCGAACAGACGGTTACGGCGGCAGTGCGGCCAACCGCTTCCGTTTTGCCGGGGAGGTGATCGCGGCGGTCAAGGCGGCGGTGCCGGAAGAAATCATTCTCACCTTCCGCATCTCCAACTGGGGAATCGCCGACATGGATGTTTCGCTTTTTGCGGACAGGCACGAGTGGCAGGAAATGATCGCCATGATAGACGCCGCCGGGGTCGATGCCGTCTCGGTCTCCACCTATAATTTCAGCGACAGGGCTTTCGGCACGGAACACACCATGGCCCGGCTCACCCGGGAGATGACAAAACTGCCCCTGATGATCTGCGGCAAGATCCATGACCGGAAAACAGCGGAAGAGGCCCTGCTGGATGCGGACATCGCTTTAAGCGGCAAGTCGATACTGCTGAACCCGAACTGGGTGGAGGACGTAAAGGCCGGCAAGGAGCTGCCCGGCTTTTCATCGGACGAGGCCAATATCGCCTACACGACCGAGCCGCTGCCCTGACAGCGGCAGAAAAGCGGCAGGTTCCCGCACCTGCGCTAATGAACAACCATGTTGATTTTTTCCTCCAGCACCTGGAGAGAAAACGGTTTCAGAATAAACTGATTCACCTTGAGCTGCAGGGCCATGGCGACCTTGCTGCCGCATGTCTCCGCGGTGATCATGATAAAAGGAATATCACTGAGGTCGCTGTCTTCACGCACGGACTTCAACAATTCATAGCCGTTCATCTCCGGCATATTCCAGTCGGAGATGATGAGATCGATTTTTTTCTTCCGGAGAATTTCAAACGCGTCGCTGCCGTTGGCCGCTTCGCTGACCCGGTCGTAACCCATTTTCCGCAGGAGCACCCTCATGATGGTCCGCAGGGAGGAAACATCATCGACAACCAGTATTTCCATGTTTTGGTTCGGCATTTTTCTTCCTCCATGGCTGTTACGGCGGTAATCGTCGTTGAAAACCGGCCTTTTTTAAAAGCCTTCAACCTACTTTTCGGCAGATGCAAAAAAAACTTTACCGGCCGTCACCATGGGGACGCACCCAGAGGCATCCCCCAAAATATCTTTTCCCCATTCCATGAAACGCGACATCATCCATCTTGACATGGACGCCTTTTACGCTTCCGTGGAGGTTATGGACAACCCCGAACTTGCCGGCAAGCCCGTTATCGTCGGCGGCGCCTCAGACCGCAGCGTGGTGTGTGCCGCTTCCTATGAAGCGCGGGCTTACGGCGTTCATTCGGCGCTTGCCGTGGCCATTGCCCGCAAACGCTGCCCGCAGGGGATCTTCCTGCCGGTGCGCATGGGCCGCTACCAGGAGGTGTCGGAACGGATCATGGATATCTTCCACGACTATTCGCCCAAGGTGGAGCAGATCTCGGTGGATGAGGCATTTCTTGACGTTACCGGCTGCCACCGCCTTTTCGGTTCCCCTGCGCGGATTGCCGAAATGATCCGCGCCCGGGTCCGGGAAGAAATCGGGCTGACCGTTTCCGCCGGGATCGCCGGCAGCAAACTTGTCGCCAAAATCGCCTCTGACCGGGACAAACCGGACGGACTGACCATCGTCCCCCATGGCGAGGAAGAGCGGTTTCTTGCCCCGCTCGCCATTAAGTGCCTGTGGGGCGTGGGCAAAAAAACGCTGCCCGCCCTGGAACTGCTCGGGGTAAGAACCATCGGGGATCTCACCCGCTTCTCCCTTGATTTCCTGGAAAGAAAATTCGGCAAACAGGGCCGCCACATGTACTTCTGCGCCAGGGGAATTGACAATCGCCGGGTGGAAACGGAGCATGAAACCAAGTCCATCGGCAACGAGGAAACCTTTGCCGCCGACATGACGGACATGATTGCAATCAGAAAGGAACTGCTGCGGCTGGCCACCAGGGTGGCGGAACGACTGCGCCGCCATCATTGCAGCAGCCGCACCGTTACCCTGAAAATCAAATATTTTGATTTTTCCGCAATAAGCCGGGCCGTTACGCTGCATCATCCAACCAACGACGCGAAGCAGCTTTACCAGGCGGTCATTGACCTGCTGCCCAAGACCATGGCCGGCCGCAAGCCGTTGCGACTGGTGGGAATCATTGCAGGCAACCTGACAAACGACACCCTGCCCGCCCAGCTCAACCTCTTCGACGGCAACGGCAGGACCGAACGCCGGGCGTTGAACAGCGCCCTTGACCGGATCAACGAACGCTTCGGCCCGCAGACCATCAAACCGGCCGCCCTGACTGAAGAGTGAGCAGATAACGGGGGACGGCAGGAGTGTGGCTCCAGGCCATCCGCCGAAAAACCGAGGAAAATTGATGGAGGAGAAAAATGAAGATGAGGGGTGAAAAAAAGCTGGTTCACCGTCGGCAAGGCGGATCACCCCAGTGTTCGCGGACAGTCACAAACCGCCCATACGGAGAAATGAGCCCCCTGTTTGTATCCGACCCCCACCGCCCCTTTGACGAAATAGAGCGCCCATGCCCAGTCCGGCTCGAACATGCTCGAGGTGGACGACCAGTATCCTTCCCGCACCAGTTGAAAGGGATGCCCGGCGGGCAAGGCGGGTCCATGCCTGCTGCAATCCACCAGGGATTCAAGTTCGTTGATGGTGGGCAGCCGCCAGCAATTTTCCCCGCACTTCCGATTGAAATCCTTCACCGCCGCCAATGCGTCGCTCCATGATACCGGCCTGCCGGTGAGATCGGCATTCCTCAGCCAGCAGAGATTTGTCAGATGATCGATGACGGCAGCTCCCAGAACCTCAAAACGAGGCAGCGGCCATGCCCGCCCGGATCGGAGTTCTCCGTCCTGCCCCGTACCCGCGCAGGGAAGCAGCCGGCCGGCCGTATCGTAACACGCTGTCTGTCCGGTGGCGGGCAACACGGCATATCCTTGGCCGCGGACCGGCCAGAGCAGACAGAACTGCTCTTTAGCGCCGTAAAACATCCGCGCGCCTTCCATGTGCACATACCAGGCGTAAGCGGTATTGATCGCCGCGGTCGTGGACGTCCAATACCACCCAAGAAAAACGTTTTGAAACGGGTGGTCTTCCGGCAGGGCGGGTTTTTTTGCTTGATGGCTGACCAGACTGCGAAGTTCGCGCCGATTGGGCAGCCGCCAGCCGGAGAAACCAAAGGCACTCTCCCGATTCATTTCCGCGACAAAGTCAAGCGCCGCCTGCCAGGCCATGGGAAATTCGGCAAGGTTTGCGTTCAGGGTCCAGGTGAGACCTGTCAGGCGATCCAGCGCCGTCTCGGCCTTCGGCTCAAATCGCGGCGTCGGCCAGGGGGCGCCTTTGCTGAATTCTCCATCCTGCCCGCTTCCGGCACAGGCAATCTCGTTACCTGACGTGTCGTGACATGTGCGCTGGCCGGTCTGCAGATATCCGAAAAACTTCGCTTTCGTCATCCATGCCTCCTTTTCGCGGATTCCCCCCGCTTTTCCCCGACCTCCCCGGGGACGCTTTCAACGACAACGGCAAGGCGGTCCGGTTCATGGTGCAACAAGGGACTCTTCGGGCCGCGGGCATCACAGAAACGGCGTTATCAGAAATCCCCACAGCCGCTGGTACCTTGTTTCCCTGTAGGACTCCAACCCCATCGTGACGGCATGCGTGTCTTCCCTTGTCCGGAAGGACCGGAACAATCGGTCCCAGACGGACAGAAGGCTGGTGAAGTTCGAGTTCGTCTCGGCCATTTCCACCGAGTGGTGCACACGGTGCATGTTCGGCGTCACAATGACCGTGCGCAGCAGGCGGTCCCATTTCTCCGGCACTGCCAGGTTGCTGTGGTGGAACAGGGTGGAGACATTCAGTAAAACCTCGAACAGGAGCAGTTGGGAAAAGCTCATGCCGATCAGGATGAGGACGGGCAGTCGAAAAAACGTGGAAAGGAGGAGTTCGCCGGGATGAAAGCGAAGCGCCGTGGTCGTATCCATCTCGGTGTCCGAATGGTGGGCCCGGTGGAACCGCCACAAAAATCCGATATGGTGGTTGGCCAGATGCCACCAGTACATCCATATATCGAAGAGCACGAAGACAATAATGAGTTTCGCCACAGCAGGAAGCGGCAGGACGTGGGCAAGCCCCAGGGATTTCGTTTCCGCCCAGGCGATTGCCGCCATCGTCAGCCCCGCCAGAAGAAACCTTGTCAGAAGGCCGTTCATGATCGCTGTCATGAAGTGGGGAAGGGCGTGTTTCACCCTGGCCGTGCGGTTCCGATAGTGGGGAAACACGCCTTCGAGCGTAAAGATCAGGGCGACTGCCGCGATGATAAAAAAGAATTTGGTATCCATAACCGTGCGTTATCCTCCTGAGCAGTGCACTGAAAACCAGGATCGATGGATTGCCCGCAGCGGACAAGCTCCTTCTTCCCTGCATGCAGGACGTCAACAAAAGTGCCTGCTGTTTCACCATAATAAACTTGATGTTTCCCTGTCAAACAACATCCTTGTTTTTTGTCTGCGACAAGAACCTGGTAATTGACAGGCAAACCGACCGCACGCGGGGTGCAATGTCCGGAGCGCGCAGCCGATTCAGTTCACCCCCTCGTGAGGGAGACACGGTTCCGCCCATGATGGGCAAGAGAGGATCGCCGGGGAACATTTATCGAGTAACAAAAGAAAAAACTTGGCATTGCCGAACAAGGGCGCAATAATCATGACAGGAGAAGATTCGGCAAGTCATTCCAGGCCGGTTGCGCGCCACGACTTGTATCGGCTGCGCTCTACGGCAAAAAAGGAGAAAAACGCCATGAATCAGCGGAACTGGATTGCAGCATTGTTTCCTTTTGTCTCCTGGTGGCCGCTGGTTACCGGCAAGACCTTTCGCTGCGATCTGACCGCGGGCATTACCGGCGCCGTCGTTGCCCTGCCCCAGGGGGTCGCCTTTGCCACCATCGCCGGCATGCCGCCGGAATACGGGCTTTACGCCGGCATGATCCCCGCCATCGTTGCCGCGCTTTTCGGCTCATCCCGGCATCTGGTTTCCGGCCCCACCACCGCCGCCTCCATCGTCATCTTTTCCGTGTTGAGTGAACATGCCACACCCGGCAGCGCCGAGTACGTCAAACTGGCCCTGACGCTTACCATCATGGTCGGCGTCATCCAGCTCAGCATGGGCCTGGTCCGCTTCGGCACCCTGGTCAATTTCATCTCCCATTCCGTGGTGGTCGGCTTTACCGCAGGCGCCGCCATTCTCATTGCAACCAGCCAGCTCAAGCATTTTTTCGGACTGGCGCTGCCCAGGGGCGGAAATTTCCTGGAAACAATTTTTGCCATCCTTGCCGGCTGGCGGGACATCAATCCATACGCCGCCGGTGTCGGGCTGATGACCATGCTTGCCGGACTGCTCATCAAAAGATTCCGTCCCCAATTTCCCTATATGATCGTTTCCATGCTGGTGGGCAGCCTGTTTGCTTTTTTTCTGTCCCGCATGATGGGCGACGAAGTGACGCACATCGCCTCGGTCGGCGCCCTGCCCTCTTCCCTGCCGCCCCTGTCCGCTCCGCATCTGACCCTTGACACCATCCGGATGCTCGCGCCGGCGGCCCTGGCGACAACCCTTTTCGCCCTTACCGAGGCCATATCCATCGCCCGTGCCCTGGCGGACAAGTCCGGCCAGGATCTTGACGCCAACCAGGAATTCATCGGCCAGGGCCTTTCCAACATCATCGGCAGTTTTTTTTCCGGCTATGTGGCCACCGGTTCCTTCAACAGAAGCGGCCTCAATTATCAGGCCGGAGCGAAAACACCGCTGGCCGCCGTTTTCGCCGGAGGATTACTGATTGTCCTGGTTGTGCTGGTTGCCCCTCTGGCCCGCTACCTGCCCAACTCGGCCATGGCCGGTATCCTCTTTCTGGTGGCCTGGGGCCTGATCGATTTCCACCACATCAAAAAAATCCTGCGGGCCAGCCGCTATGAAAGCCTGATCCTGGGGACAACATTTTTTTCCACCCTCTTTCTGGAACTTGAATTCGCCATCTTCCTGGGAGTGATGCTGTCCATGGTTCTCTACCTGCGCCGCACCTCCCAGCCTCGGCTTCGCGTCAGGGTGCCGGACCCGCGCCAGGCCGGCCGACCCTTTGTCACCGACCCCGGTCTGCCGGAATGTCCGCAACTGAAAATCGTGCGCATCGATCACTCCCTTTATTTCGGCGCGGTCAACCATGTGCGGGAAACGCTTAACACCCTGCTGCGGGAAAATCCCGGCCAGAAACACCTGCTGATCGTGGCCAGCGGCATCAATCTCATCGACATGGCGGGCGCGGAATTTCTCGTCCGCCTGGCGGAGGAGAGGAGGGCGGCCGGCGGCAGGTTATACATCTATCACATCAACGAGGGGGTTTGTGATCATTTTCGCCTGGTCGATGAACTCGTAAAAATAGGGGTTGAAAATCTTTATGAAAAGAAAGCGGATGCCATCGCCGACATCTTCCGGCGATTGGACAAGAATATCTGCGCCCGCTGCACGGCTCGCATTTTTCTCGAATGCCGGTCCGTACCGCAAATAAAAGAGACACGAGATGATTCAGCGTAATACCATCAATTCCCCGGCCTGGCGTTTCCACCCGAAGGAAATCCCCTTGCCGTCTCATTTCCTTACTCTCTCCCGACAAAGGAGGTGTAGTGACTGAAACGGAAGCACACCACTCATTGGACGAGATCCCGGCAGCAGACCTCCGCCCGTAACCCTTTTCAATTGCTTTTTTTCGCCGCTCTTGCCAAAATTATTTCATACGCGACATCTCGTGTCGCCGCCACCGGCGGTCTCCCCCTCACCTCACATTGAGAAAACTTTCGTGAACAACATGAAAAAAAACGCCCTCCCCCTGCCATCCGCACCTTTTGTTACGGATGCTGCCCGTCCTCGCCCTGCTGCCGGCCTGGGCCGCGCCGCTGCTGAAGATCAGTCTCAGCGTACCGGGCCCGCACAATCTTTCCTTTCTGCCGGCCGACCTGATGCGGAAAGTCGGGGCGGACCGGATCGAGGGGGCCGAACTCAGGATCATCTCCGTCGGCGGCGGCAGCGGAGCACTGCGCAATCTCAATACCCGCAACAGCGATTTCGCCATGCTCGGCATGCCGGCCATCATGTCCCAGAAGGCGAAAGGTCTTGATGTGGTCGCCATTGCCGCGGTGAACGACGCGCCGCTGTGGACCCTCATGGTCCGTTCCGACCTGAAGGACGAGGTGCGAAACATTGCCGATCTCAAGGGACGGACCATCGGCGTGACCACCAGTTCCGCCACCAGCAAAACCTTACCCAGCAGGTTATGGAAGCTCTCCTCGCCCAGGCAGGTATCGAACCCGGCAAGGTGCGCTTCCTTTCCATCGGCAAGAACTGGCAGGACCAGTCGGCCTGCATCCTGAGCGGCTCGGTGGACGCCATCATGGGCGACGAGCCATTCGCCACTCGGCTTGCGGCCGAAGGCAAAGTTTTTATCCTCGCCAACCCGGCCATACCCGAACTGTCGCCCTCCATTCCCGGACTCGGCTTCCTCCACGCCACCCTGGTCACCCGTTCCGATGTCATCAACGACCAGCCGGAGATGGCCGCGACCATGGTGCGCATTCTCCGCCGGACCCTGGAATGGCTGGCGTCCCACTCGCCGCAGGAAGTGGTGGCGCAGCTATATCGAGGCGGGACGGCTCACCCCCGACATGCAGGATACGTTACGAAAGGCGGCTCGCGGCGGCAACGATGAAATATCCCAGGTCACTTCTTCCTTTCAGGAACTGATCGGCTGGGTGCAGGGACGCGAGGCCGGCCTGCGGGAAAGCGAGGAACGTCTGCGGGAGATCACCACCACGGTGGCGGAAGGAATCTTCGTTCTCGACCGGGAGGGACGCATCACCTTCATCAACCCGGCGGCGGAAAGGCTTCTCGGCTGCCAGTCCGCCGATGTGCTGGGCAAGGGAAGCCATGACATCTTTCACCATTGCCGGCCGGACGGTTCGCCCAATCCGATTGCATCGTGCCCGGCGCATCTCGCCATTGTCAACGGCCTGTCCCAGATCGAACGCGATGAACACTTTATCAAATCAGACGGTTCATTCCTGCCCGTCTCCATCAGCTCCACCCCCATCATCCGTCAGGGAGTCGCGGCCGGCGCGGTGGTGACCTTCCGCGACATCAGCGAACGACTGGCTGCCGAGGAAAAAACCAGGGAACTGGCAGCCATCGTCTCCTCCGCCGAAGAGGCGATTATCGGCAAAACCCCCACGGGCATCATCACGAGCTGGAACCGGGGGGCGGAAAAAATTTACGGTTACCGGGAAGAAGAGGTGATCGGCCGTTCCGTCCTCATGCTCTCCCCAGCCGGCCATGACGATGAAATGCGGGACATACTCGCCACCCTCCAGCGGGGCGAGGCGGTGGAACATCTCGAAACCACCCGGCGGCGCAAGGACGGCCGGGAGATCGACGTCGCCCTCACCGTATCCCCGATCAAGGACAACGCGGGCAGGATCATCGCTGCTTCGGTCATCGGCAGCGACATCACCCGACGCAAACAAACGGAAACGCAGCTGGCCAGGACCATGGACGCGCTGCGCCGGGAAGAGGAACGTCTTTCCGTCCTGCTGCAGCTTTCACAGCGCCCCTTTGCCTCGGAACGGGAGCTGACCGATCATGCCCTGGAGGAGATGGTGCGACTGACCAGAAGCGAGGTTGGTTATCTCCATTTCTTCCATGAGAACAAGGAAGGCATCGAACTCTATTCCTGGTCGCGGGCGACGCGGGAACGCTGCACCGCGGCGCCGACCCTCCATTACCCGCTGGCCGACGCCGGTATCTGGGCGGACAGTATCCGCCTGCGGCAGGCCGTCATCCACAACGATTATCCGGGCATGGCCGAAAAAAACGGCCTGCCCGACGGCCATTTTCCCCTCAGCCGCCACCTGTCGACCCCCATTTTTTCCGGGGAACGGCTCGTCGCCGTCATCGGCGTCGGCAACAAGGAAGAGCCCTACGACGAAACGGATGTCCGCCAGATCAACCTTTTCATGAACACCATGTGGAACATCCTGATGCAGCGCCGGGCGGAGGAGGATCTCGCCTTCCGCTCGCTGATGCTTGACAACGCCATCGACTCGGTTTTTGTTCTCGATCTCGAGGGCCGCATGGTTTATGCCAACCGCGCCGCTTACACAAGCCGCGGCTACAGCCAGGCGGAGATGCTGGAACGTGGTCTTTCGGAAATCGATACCCGGGAACAGGCCCACCTCATCGAGCAGCGACTGCGGCAGATCTTCACCACCGGAGAGGCGGCTTTTGAGACGACCCATTCCCGCAAGGACGGCACGGAGATGGAGGTCGAGGTCTTTGCCCGCCTGGTGACCGTGAGCGAACGGCAACTCATTCTCAGCGTGGCCCGTGACATTACGGAAAGAAAAAAGGCGGCGCGGGAACTTCTCCATGCCAAGGAGGAGGCCGAGGCGGCCACCCGGACCAAAAGCGAGTTTCTCGCCAACATGAGCCACGAGATTCGCACGCCGTTAAACGCCATCATCGGCATGGCCGATCTGCTCAAGGAGACCCCGCTCACCCACGAACAGCGGGAATACGTTCAAGTATTCGAAAACAACGGCGAGGCCCTGCTCGCCCTCATCAACGACATCATTGATCTTTCCAAGGTGGAGGCCGGCCGGATCGAACTCGACCTGACTGAATTCAGCCCCCTGGAGCTGCTGGAAGGCGTCTGTTCGCTCATGGCGTTGAAGGCCCATGAAAAGGGGCTTGAACTGCATCTCGACCTGTCCCCGGACGTCCCCCTCCTGCCTGCGGGGCGATTACGGCCGGTTGCGACAGATTCTCATCAACCTGACCGGCAACGCCATCAAGTTCACGGCGCGAGGTGAGATTACCGTGCGCTGTCGGCTTTCCAACGACGCCTGCCGGGAAGACGCGGTGGATCTGCTCTTTGCCTTGCCGACACCGGCCTCGGCATCCCGGCGGACAAACAGGAGGCCATCTTCGAGCGCTTCGTGCAGGCTGATTCCTCCACCACCCGGCGTTTCGGCGGCACCGGCCTCGGCCTGACCATCTCCAAGGAACTGGTGACCCTGATGGGCGGTCGAATCTGGCTGGAAAGCAGGGAGGGCCGGGGCAGCACCTTTTTCTTCAGCCTGCCCATGGGGACGGCACCCGCCCTGCCGGCCTCCGCGCGGCCAGGGTGCTGCTGGTCGAGGATTACATCCACAACCGCCTGATCATCGAACGCTTTTTCAGGGGCACCCCCATTCAGCTCGACATGGCGGAAAACGGCACATCCGCGGTGGAAATGTTTCAAAGCAGGGATTATGACCTGGTGCTCATGGACATCCAGATGCCGGTAATGGACGGTTACAGCGCCACCCGCCTGATCCGCGACCATGAAAGGGAAACCGGCCGGCCGCCGACACCGGTGATCATCATCACCGCCGACACCTCAAGCGACAGCCTGCAGGCCGCCTTTGATGCCGGGGCGGTGGATTACATCACCAAACCTTTCAACAAGGTGGAACTCATTGCCAGGGTGCGTTCCCTTCTCCGCCTGAAAACCGAAATCGACACCCGCAAGGTCAGGGAACGGGAAAAGGAGCGGCTTATCACGGAGCTGCGCGAGGCCCTGGAGCACATCAAAACCTTGCGGGGCATCATCCCCATCTGCGCCAGCTGCAAAAAAATCCGCGATGACGCGGGCTACTGGCAGCAGGTGGAAGGCTACATCATGAAGCACTCCGACGTCTCCTTCAGCCACAGCATCTGCCCGGAATGCGTGAATAAGCTCTACCCGGAACTCGATCTGGACGAGGAAGAGGAAAACGACTGACCGGTCCGACTGAGTCGGACCGGCCGGGCAGATTAAAGGCAGGCCAGGACCGCGTCTTTGACCGCGGCAATATCCGTCGCGTCCGGGTGTCCGGCGGCAAAGGGGGCATCGGCCAGCCACAGCGGCGGCGGTACTTTGGCCCGGGCCGTTTCCATCACCTTGGCCTGCACCTCGCCCTGGCAACTGAAGCTGCCGACCACCTGGGCGCCAGCCGCGATTTTAACCGCATGCGCCATGGCTGCCGCGGCATGGGCCGAGCCTTTGGCCGCGCCATGGGTGGCGAAAAGAAATACTTTTTTCCCCGCCACCCCGGCCAGGAATTCACTGCTTTTCGGGTCCGGCTTGCCCGCCATCAGCCAGAATCCCACGGCGACAAGATCGACTCCGTCCAGTTTTTCCGGCGCGCCATCCACCGCCACCACTTCTTTTTCTCCGGGCAGCGCATCCGCCACCGCCTGGGCCAATTTTTTTGTATTGCCCGACTGACTTGAATAAACAACGAGTGATTTCACCAGCTACCTCCACAAATTAAAATTTTAGGAAAATATCCTCAAAGGGATTGTCTTTTTTTTAATCCGGCACCTTCATTCCCAGATCCGCGAAATTCAACAAATTCTGCCACAACTGCCGCACCGCCCGGGCAGCCGGGGAATTTTCCGCATGCTCAATAAGGGTACGTCCCTGGACAATGGAATCAACCACCGCCACGTCAAAAGGAACCCGGCCGAGGAGCGCAATATTTTTTTCCCGGCAGAACGCCTCTATCTCCGCGGCAACGTCCGGCTGCAGATCCCACTTGTTGATACACACCCCGGTCAGGATTTTAAAATGCGCGGCCAGTTCCGCCACCCGCGCCAGATCATGCAGGCCGGATCGGGTCGGTTCGGTAACCAGCAGGGCAAAATCAACCCCTGACAGGGAGGCAATGACCGGGCAGCCGATGCCGGGCGGGCCATCCACCAGCAACCACGAAGCGCCGCATCCTTCCGCCACCTCGCGCGCCTTTCTTTTCACCAGACTGACCAGTTTGCCCGAGTTTTCCTCGCCGATTCCCAGCCGGGCATGCACCATGGGACCATACGCCGTATCAGCGACAAACCAGTCGCCGGAAAGCTTTTCCTCCAGCCGGATGGCCCCTTCCGGACAGAATTCGGCGCATACTCCGCACCCCTCGCAGGAAAAAGGCAGGAGTCGCGCTGTTTCCTCAAGGGTGATGGCATGAAAACGGCACAGCTCGACGCAAGTGCCGCAGGCCACGCAACGCTCCGCATCAATCACCGCCTCCACCCCGGACCAGAATTCATGCTCTTCCCGGGCACGCGGGTTCAGGACAAGATGCAGGTCCGCGGCATCCACATCACAATCGGCAATCACCTTGTTTTCCATCAGGGCAGCCAGGGCGGCGGCAATGGTGGTTTTGCCGGTACCGCCTTTTCCGCTCAGCACAAGAAGCTCTTTCATGATTGCAACTCCTCAAGCAATGAAGAAAAGGTCTGCCGCAATTCCGGTCGACTGTCGACCAGCGGCACACCCGCGGCATATCCTTCGGCAATTTTCCGGTCAAAGGGTATTTCACTATGAATCGTGATATTTTCCCGCCTGCACCACGACGCCGTCTTGACGTCACCCAGATCGGACCGGTTGATGATCACGCCGAAGGGCAAACCGAGCTTGCGCAGCACGGCCACTGCAATTTTCAGATCATGAAGACCGAAAGGGGTGGCCTCGGTGACCAGCAGGACGTATTCAGCCTCTTTCACCGAAGCGACAAAAGGACAGGAGGTGCCGGGCGGCGCATCAATGATCACCAAACCCTCCGCCGCAGCCTCCTCCAGGACGGCATGAATAAGCGGTACCGCCATGGCCTCCCCCACCCGCAAACGACCATGAACAAAATCGATTTCCCCGGATCGTCCCTTTTCCAGCAGACCGAGCACCCGTCGTTCTTCGACAAATGCCTTTTCCGGACATACGAGAAAACATCCGCCGCAGGCATGGCAGAGGTCGGGAAAAACCATGATGGTGCGACCGAAGACGGTAATGGCGTTGAATCGGCAGAGATCGCGGCATTTCCCGCACCAGGTGCATTTTTCCTCCAGCACCCGGGGAACGGCCAAAGAAATTTCCCGGCTTCCGTGAAAAACGGGCCGGAGAAAGATATGTCCGTTCGGTTCCTCCACGTCACAGTCCAGATACTGCACCGGCCCCCCGGCCGAGCAGGCCAGGGCCACCGCCACCGTGGTTTTGCCGGTGCCGCCCTTGCCGCTGGCCACCGCTATTTTCATCACGCCCCCGGATCCGCTCACTGATTTCCGCATTGGCCACGGCGCCTGCCGCCCCCAAGCCCCATTCCGCCGCTCATTCTTCCACCCAGGCCCTTCCCGCCGCACCTGCCCATGCCGGCCCCCGCAACCGTGCCGGTTCCAGCACTCCTTCCGAGTCCCAACCGTGGCCTGCCGGGTTGCGTTGCCGTTGTTTGCGCGATCCGCGCCCCAGGCTCGATTTCATACTCGCCGACGAATTGTTCCACCGCCTCGCGAACCGTGCCGCTTGCGCCGTTAATCATGGAGATGCCCGCCTTGTCGCAGACCGCCGCCGCTTTGGGGCCGATGAGACCGCTGAGCACCGCCTGAACCCCTGCCTCGGCAATGCGTGAAGCGGCGTTGATGCCTGCTCCGTGGGCCATGGATACGGCCTGGCTGTTATCGATCACCTGGGCCACGGACATGGTGTCCGTCTCCACCACCACCAGGTATGCTGCCCTGCCGAAACGCGGATCAACTGCGGATTGAAGCTCTTTTCCCGTGGAACTGACGGCGACTTTCATGACGATTCCTCCTCATTTTGCATGAATTAATTATGAACATATGCACATAATATATCCCTGAAATACGGGTTGTCAAGCACATGAGAAAAAATAATTTATAACAAGCCGGAGAGGTGCCCGAAATATAAGAAAAATTCCATGGAGTCGAGGAAAAAAACTCGTGATTTTTTTTTCCCTGCTATAATAAAATCAGCAGTAACAAAAGACGCAAGGCCGGGACGCCCTGTCCCATCGCCATAATTCTGAGAGCTGTGCCGCCATGCAAAAGACGCGATTGCCCCGTACCCTTCTGCTTTTTTTCCTCTTTTGTTTCCTCATGCCGTTTTTTTCCGGAGCCTGCCGGGCGGAAGCGCAAACCGATGAGGAAAAGAAACTCATCCTGCTCAACTGGTCGGACTATATCGACCCGGAGATTCTCGCTGAATTCAAAAAAAGGACGGGCATCACGGTGAGCGAGGTCTATTATGAAACAGATGAAATGAGAAACGAAATGCTGGTCAATGCCGACGGCAAAGGCTATGACCTGGTGCTGTCCAACGGCAGCAGTATCGCTTCCTTTGTCGCGCGGGGCTGGCTCGTCCCCATCAACGAGAAGGAAATCGACAACCTGCGTTTTATCGACCGCAGATGGAGGGAGGCCTTTCCCGAGGCCGAAAAGTACGGCGTCCCCTATTTATGGGGAACCCTCGGCATCGGCTACCGAAGCGACAGGCTGGCGGAACCGGTGACAAGCTGGATGGACCTGTTCAGGCCGGATCCCGCCCTGAAAAACAAGATTCTCATGATCAAGGATTCCCGCGACCTGGTGGGCATGGCCTTGAAGGCCCTTGGTCATTCCGCCAACTCCATCGACCCCGGCCAGCTCGACCAGGCCGGGGAACTGCTGCTGGCCCAGAAACCCTTTGTCAAGAGCTATTCCCTTTATTCCCTTACCGAAGACTCGGCCCTGGTGCAGGGCGAGGCCCTGATCTCCATGATGTATAACGGCGACGCCCTGGCCCTGCGGGAATTCAATCCGGCCATCCGTTTTGTGCTGCCCAGGGAAGGCGGCAATCTCTGGTGCGACTATTTCGTCCTGCTCCGTTCTTCGACCAAGGGGCAGTGGGCGCGACAGTTTCTCAATTTCATCCATGAGCCGACCGTCATGGCCCGACTCGCCCGTTTCGCCTATTTCGCCACCACCAACAAGGAGGCGGAAAAGCTGCTGCCGAAGGAATTTCTCACCGACCCCGTCATCTATCCCTCCAGGGAAAGCCTCTTGAAATCGGAAAGTTATGCCCAGCTTCCACCCCGGGTGACCAAAAAGGTCAACACCATTTTCAATGACGTCATCCACTAAGCGGAGAATCTGCCGGTGCGATTACAGTCGAAAATAATCCTGCTGATCACCCCGGTGGTTGTCGTCAGCATGGTGGCGCTGGGCGCGATATCCTGTTCGTTTCTCCGCAACGCCACGGTGAATCAGGCGTTCAACTCCGTCTCCATGTTCCTGGCCCGCACCGCCGATCACTTCCAGTCCGTGCTGGCCGCCGCCTTCAAGGATGTCGACGTGATCGCCGCCTCAAGCATTCTCCAGCAGTATCTGCTCACCCCGGACGAAAACGAACGATACAGCCTGCTGCAGCCGCCCCTGAATCGTTTATTCAGCTCCTTCCGGGAATCAAACCCCGCCTACTATGAAATGCGCGTTTTGCTGCCGGACGGCTATGAAGACACCCGGGTGGCTCCCCCTGAACCGGCAAACGTTACCGAAGAGGAAGGGAGTTCACCATTTTTCCAGGCCATGCACGCCAACCCGCACAACCTCTTTGCCACGTTCTTCATCAACCCCGACACCAACCGGGTGGCCCTGCTGGTCAGCCGGCGAATCCTGCTGCGCGATCTCAGCCGGGAAAGCGTCACCGCGCCGGAGCAGTTGCGCGGCTATGTCGCGCTTACCATCGACTGCGGATTTATTGCCGAACAATTACGCCGGTTCAAGGATGACTACCAAACTTCTTTTTTTCTCCTCAACCGGCATGGCCGCATTTTTTATGAAGCCGGCATCCCGGAACTTGCCCACGTCCTTACCCCGGAAAAGCTTGATTCGCTCCAGCATTCCGGCAAAGACGATTTCACCGTGATTGACGATGGGCACGAAAGATATTTCATCGCCGGCCGGCGGTTTGTCGGAGATGTCTTTCTCTTTTCCGTCACCCCGCAAAAAAATCTGACCGCGGCGAGCAACCGGCTCGCCGTCTTCACCGGGATTGCCGCCCTTGCCGCGATTGCCGTCATTTCCCTTCTCCTCCTTGCCGCCTGCCGGAAAATGATCATCAGTCCGGTGCAACGATTACAAAATGCGGCGCGGCAGTTCGGCGAGGGCAACCTGGACGCCGCTCTTTTCCCGGCAAACACCGGACAACACGATGAAATAGCGGAACTGTCCCGCTCGTTCAGCGACATGCGGGAAAACCTGCTCGCCTCCCAGGAGCAGATCCGCCAGCTCGCCTACTATGATTTCCTCACCGGCCTTCCCAACCGGGTCATGTTCCATGATTTTCTTTCCCGGACCATGGCCCGGGCCAAGAGACACAACGAGATGCTCGCCCTCATGTTTGTCGATCTGGACGATTTCAAAAGGATCAACGACACCCTCGGCCACAAACTTGGGGATGAGCTGCTGAAAAACACGGCGCAGCGGCTGACTACCGCGACCCGCAACTCCGATTACGTTTTCCGCGACTTCGCCGACCGGGAGCCGGACATGGTTGCCCGGCTGGGCGGCGACGAATTCACCATACTGCTGACCTACATCAAGGAACGCAGCGACCCGGCAACAACGGCCCGCCGGATTCTTGAAGACGTTTCCCGTCCCATCATCCTTGCCGGGCACGAGCTCTCTATCGGGCTCAGTATCGGCATCGCTCTTTTCCCCGATGACGGAGAAAACGCCGACGAACTGATCAAAAACGCGGATATCGCCATGTATCACGCCAAGGAACTCGGCAAAAACAATTACCAGTATTTTTCCCCGTCCATGAACGCGGCCTCCCTGGAACGGCTCACCCTGGAAAGCGAGTTGCGACGGGCCGTCGACAACCAGGAATTTTTCCTGCATTATCAACCCCAGGTGGATGCCGTTTCCCTTGCCGTTGTCGGCCTGGAAGCCCTGATCAGGTGGCGGCATCCGCTCCGCGGCACCATCCCGCCCGCCCAGTTCATTCCGGTGGCGGAAGAATCGGGCCTCATCGTGCCCATCGGCGAATGGGTGCTGCGCCAGGCCGCCCGTCAGCTCAAGACGTGGCAGCAGCAGGGCAGACGCCTGGTACCTGTTTCGATCAATCTGTCGAGCCCCCAGTTCCGGCATGTAAAAATCGACAAACTGATCGCCGGGGTGCTGGAGGAGGAGGAGATAGATCCGCACTATCTGAAGGTGGAGTTGACGGAAAGCATCCTGCTGGGGGCGGGAAGCGAGGTGGTCCGCATGCTGCGGGCAATCAAAAAAACCGGGGTGCAGATCTGCCTGGATGATTTCGGTACCGGGTTTTCATCACTGAACTACCTGAAACGTTTTCCCATTGATGTGCTGAAAATCGACCGCAGCTTTGTCATGAATCTTGCGCACGACACCAAGGACGCGGAAATCAGCGCGGCCATCATCGCCCTGGGCAAATGTCTGAATCTTTCCATCGTGGCGGAAGGGGTGGAGGAGAAGGAGCAGTATGATTTCCTGCGGGGGAAAGGCTGCGATGCGATCCAGGGCTTTTATTTCCACAGACCGCTGCCGCCGGAACAGGCGGCTGAATTCCTCTAGGAATTTGCCGCCATACCGTTATCCTCGCGAAAACTCGCCTCCCCGGAAAAATGCCCGCACCTGGTCGCGACCGGTTTCCTTGGCCACATAGAGGGCCTGATCAGCGGACTCGGAAAGCATGCAGGTCAGTTTATACATGGGGTTTTCATTGGCAGGATCGCAAAAGATGGATTTGGAGTTCAAAGTGTCGGCCGGCACATCCTTCCAGCCGATATCGAGTTCGCAGACGCCGATGCTGGCGCGGATGGTGAAAGATATCTCCCGGGGCGGACCGTCGGTTTGCCGCAGGTTGAAGCAGAGAGGTTTTTTGCAAATCTCCCCCCGGATGATTTCGGCCTTTTTCAACGCATTGTCGCGGTTGGTGCCGATGAGAAAAAGGGCAAATTCATCGCCGCCCAGTCTGATGGGCGAATCAATGCCGGCCCGGCAATTGTTCTGAATGATGGCCGCCACCTTCTGCAGGGCCCGGTCGCCGATGAAATGACCATGCGTGTCATTGACCTCCTTGAAGTGGTCGATATCAATCAGCAGCAGGGAAAAGGGCACCTTGCCGTCATGGTCGAGAAAGGTCTGGACCACCTTGGGCAATTCCTGGTCAAAGAAACGACGGTTGAAGATGCCGGTCAGCTTGTCGATCAGGGCGTTTGACTCCAGCACCAGCAGGCTTTCCATGGAAAGTTCCATTTTCTCCTGGGCCTTTTTCACCGTGCCGTGCAGCTCATCAAAGCCTTTTTTCACCGCCTGCAGGATCTCCTGCCTGTTTTTGACTTCCCGGATAACCTTCAGGGTGTCGGCCTTCAGGCTTTCAATCATGCCGCAGGTGTCGGCGCCATTGATGATACCGGCCAGCTGGTTGATATTTTTACCGATGGAATCAAGAAGTTCGCGGATAAAATCCTGTTCCTCCTTCAACACCTTGGCCACGCCGCTTCTTTTCAGCTTGTCCACCTCGGCCAGGAAATCGCGGCCGAGCCGCTCCACCTCCGCATCCCGCTTGCCCGGAATCAGCTTCAGATACTCATCAAAGGCCTCCTGCACCATCTCTTTCTGTTCCGTGGACAAACAGGTCGAGTGCTCAATATTTTTGATGAAATGGCCGATCTGCAACCAGACGGAGGTGTAAGGAAGGCCTTTTTCCTTCATCTTGGCGCAGATGGCGTTGCAGGCAATGAACGGCGAGCCGACCAGTATGGTGGTGTCTTTTTTGTCTGTCATGATTAAAAACGAAAGATAACGAAAAAAAGAAATGTTTCTGCTGAAATGTTCTTATGTCCTATCATACCGACAAAATGGAAGTAAAGCAAAAAGCATCACTGGATATGATCGTTTGCTAATAACTTCCGGACTGCACCCTGCGCCGCGCCTCACTCGCCCCGGCGCTGTCGCCCATGCCGCCGTAGGCCTGTTCCATCAGGCTCCAGTTTCGTTTCTTGAGTGCCCGGTTTTCGCCGGCCAGGCTGTTTGACTTGAGACAAAGCTGGATGGCCTGGCCGTAGTTCCGCTGGCCGTAACGCACCTGGGCCATGGTATGCCAGACCCGGGCGTTGCGCGGTTCAACCCGCAAGGCCCGTTCCATATTGAGCTCGGCCCGGTTGAAATCGCCCGCCCGCAGGGCGCTGTCCGCCTCGGCCAAGAGTCCCGCCGCCGGGCCCCTCTCAATTTTCTCCACCTCTTTGTGAACTTGCGGCTCCGGAACCCTGCCTGTTTCGGGGAATTTAACCGCGCAACCGTTGGTGAAAAGGACGAAAGCCGACAGCAAAAGCCAATAAAGGCCGGACGCGATACGGGGGAATTTATCAGCGATGATCATGCAAATATCCTCGATATACAGGAAAAAAAGTTTTTTTCACCACGGCAGCCATTTGCGCAGCCGCTCAAGCACGCCGCTGCCCCGGTTGTTGTTTCGCGGGGCGGGAGAAGATGACGGCGCCGCGGCAAGCGTTCCCCGGGGGGCGGTGCCCGGTGCAAAAGGCAGGGTGACGCTTCTGTCCCGGTACCGGCTGGACGGCGAATAGTCGGCGCCTCCCACCCGGGCCCATTCGATACCGTCAGGAGCGGCAAGATCAAGGGGTTGCGGATTCAGCCCCCCCATTATTTTTCCCCAGACCACCATGGCACCTCCCGAACCGGTGAGTCCGGTCGGCTTGTTATCATCCGTGCCGAGCCAGACCACCGCCAGCCGGTCACCGGTGAAGCCGGCAAACCAGCTGTCTTTCAGATCATCGGATGTGCCGGTCTTGCCCGCCGCGGCAAGGGCCGGGGGAAGATAGCGGGAAAGAGAGGCGGCGGTGCCGTCGCTCACCACCCGCTGCATGCCGCTGTTGACCAGAAAAACCGGCAGCGGATCTACCCGCTGTTCCACTGAAAGGCCGTAGCTCTGCACCACCTTGTTATCCGCGGAAAGCACGCTGCTGATGGCCCGCTGGGGTACGTGAAATCCGCCGGCCGCCAGGGTCTGGTACATCCCGGCCACGGCCAGCGGGGTCATCTGCCCGGCGCCGAGAAGAAAAGAGGGATAGGCCGGGAAATCGCCCTCCGCGCCCAGTTTTTTTGCCGTGTCAATCACCTTTTTCACCCCGACCGCCATTCCGGTTTTCACCGTGGCCAGATTATAGGAAAAGGCCAGGGCCTCGACCAGCGGCACCGTGCCGTGCTCCTTGCGGTCATAATTGGCCGGGGTCCATTTACCGCCCCCGGGATTTGCCAGGGTGAGCCCGGTATCGGCAAGCGGACTTGCCAGGGTAGAGCCGTTCATCAAGGCGGTGAGAAAAACAACGGGCTTTATCAGCGAACCCACCGGACGGCTGGCGTCAAGGGCGCGGTTAAAACCGTAATCCAGCGGTTTCCGCCCGCCGGCAATGGCCTGGATCTCGCCGTTTTCCCGGCCGGCAACCACCACCGCTCCTTCCAACCCCTTGCGGCCCGTCTTCTTTTCCAGCTCGGCCACGGTTTCCGCCAGGCTTTTTTCCACCTGTTTCTGCACCTGGGGATCGAGGGTGGTGAATATCTTCAGCCCGTCGCTGGTGAGATCCCGCTCTTGATAATCACGGGTGAGCTGCCGGCGTACCAGATCAAGAAAGGCGGGAAAACGGTTGAAACCGCTCATCACCTTGTCCACGCCGGTCAACGGCGCATTCCCGGCCCGAATGAATTGCTCCTCGGAAAGAATGTCGCGCTCCCGCATGACCGAAAGCACCATATCGCGCCGTTGCCGGCAGCGGTCGGGATGACGGCGGGGGTCATAATAGGACGGCCCTTTCACCATGCCGACCAGCACCGCGATCTGCTCGGCGGGGAGATCCCCCAGATCACGGCGAAAATAGAACTGGGCCGCCAGCCCGAAACCATGCACGGCCCGCCCGCCGTCCTGGCCGAGAAAAACCTCATTGACATAGGCGGCAAGAATCTCATCCTTGCTGTAATGGGACTCAAGCAGAATCGCCATGACCGCCTCGTTCAGCTTGCGACGCAGGGTCCGCTCATTGTTCAGAAAAAAATTCTTGACCAGCTGCTGGGTCAGGGTGCTGCCGCCCTGCACCGTTTCCCCGGCACGGACATTGGCAAAGGCGGCCCGGAGAATGGCCAGCAGGTCCACGCCCATGTGGGAATAAAAATTCCTGTCCTCCACCGCCACCAGTGTTTTGACCAGCAGATCAGGCAGTTCCTTGCGGGTCAGCAGCACGCGATCCTCGTGCTCCAGGGGATGAAAACTGCCGATGCGGGCCGGATCGAGGCGAACCAGGGAAAGAACGGCGCCGCTGCCCGTGTCGTGTATGTCGCGAACCGCATTGTTGCTGAAAGTCACGGTAATCCGGGCCGTTTTTTCCAGGCCGTCGGCAAAGTGAAAATCACGGCTGACCAGTCGGATGGTATTGCCCTGCCGATGGAATCCTCCGGCGCCTTTCACCTCCGTTTCAGCCCGGTAACCGGCAAGCAGCAATTCCTCCTCCAGCATGCCGGGCGTCATGGCGCGTCCGGCAAAAAGCTCCAAGGGCCGGGCATACACCACTGCCGGCAGGGACCAGCGCTTTCCGGCAAACTTCTGGCGCACCACCGTGTCCAGATGGCCCACATAAAGGAACAAGCCGACAAAGACAAATAACAGGAAAAATCCCACTGCTTTTTTGAACATGGCGCCGCTTTTTTTGTTTTTTCCAGCCGGGGTCTTCCCGGATTTTTTCTTTTTTCGTGCCAAGGTGATCTGCTTCGCTGATAAAATGAATAGTTGATTGACTCCCGACTCCTGACGAAGCCCCTACTATCCCACGATCCCCCTGCAACTTCAACTGATAAATGAGGCCCTTGACACATGAGCCGTTGACGGTTCACGGATCACGGTTTACAGTGACCCTTTTCCCAAGTGTCCACCAACTCTTTCCGGCAATCGCTTCCATGATACTGCTCATCAATCCGCCCATCGCCAAACCCTGCGAGCCGCCGGCAGGCATTGCCCGTCTGGCCGGGGCCCTGCGCGGGCGAAAGATCACCTGCACCACTCTTGATGCAAGCCTGGAGGGACTTCTTTTCCTTCTTGCCGATCCCCCTGCCGCGGACGACACCTGGAGCCGCCGCGCCTGCCGCAATCTGCGGCACAACCTTGCCGCCCTGCGCACCCCGGAGCCGTATGGCAATTTCGACCGCTACAGCCGGGCGGTAACCGATATCAATCGGGTGCTGACCCTGGCAGGCGCTCCCAGGCTGTCCCTTTCCCTGGTCAACTATCAGGATGAAACGCTGTCGCCCTTGAAAAGTAATGATCTGCTTCAGGCCGCGGCCCAGCCGGAAAGAAACATCTTTTACCCCTTCTTTGCCGAACGTATCACCCGTCTGGTGGAAACAGAACAGCCCGCGTTTGTCGGCATTTCGCTCAATTACCTGAGCCAGGCACTTCCCGCCTTTGCCATGCTCGGCTTTGTCCGTCAGCGTTTTCCCGGAATCAGTACCGTGCTCGGCGGCGGGCTTGTCACCTCCTGGCTCAGCAAGCCGGGCTGGCAAAATCCCTTTGGCGGACTGGCGGATCATCTGGTGGCCGGGCCGGGCGAAGGTCCGCTGCTCGCCCTGCTCGGCGCAAACGCCGACTCCCCCTGCGCCGCCCCGGACTACAGCGCCTTGCCCCTGCATGATTATCTTGCGCCGGGCATCATTCTGCCCTATGCCGCATCATCCGGCTGCTACTGGAACAAATGTTCCTTTTGTCCGGAAAAGGCGGAACACAATCCATATCTGCCCCTGCCGACCACGCAGGTGCTCCACGACATCAACCGTTTGACAAAAGAAATCCGTCCCAGCCTGCTTCACCTGCTCGACAATGCGGTCAGCCCGGGCCTGCTGACGGCCCTGAGCGAGAATCCACCCGGGGTTCCATGGTATGGTTTTGCCCGGGTCAGCCCGCAGCTCGGCAACCTCGACTTCTGCCGGCAGCTGCGCCGCTCCGGCTGCCGGATGCTGAAACTCGGCCTCGAATCAGGAGATCAGGGGGTGCTCGACGCCATGGACAAGGGCATCGACCTGCCGCTGGTTGCCGGAACGCTTGACGCGCTCAAGGCCGCGGGCATCGCCACCTACATCTATCTCCTTTTCGGCACCCCGTCGGAAAACCTCGCCGCAGCCCGGCGCACCCTTGATTTCACCGTCAAACACCATGAGGCCATCAGCTTCCTCAACCTGGCGGTCTTCAATATGCCGGTTGCCGGCCCCGATGCCGCGGCACTCTCGGTGAGCGATTTCTATGAAGGCGACCTTTCCCTCTACAGCGATTTCGACCACCCTCTTGGCTGGCACCGCAAGGAGGTACGCCGTTTTCTCGACCAGGAATTCAAGCGCCATCCGGCCATCAGTGCCATCCTGCGGCGCGATCCGCCCCTTTTCACCTCGAATCACGCCCCCTTTTTCCAATGATTTCCCCCGGAAATCCCAGGGCAGCCGCCCTCAACCAAAATAAGCTTGCGCTCGCCTTCGTCCTTATGCTACCTTCCGCCCTTTTTTAACGGAGCGTTTTCTCATGATTTCCCTGACCAATATCAGCAAGCAGCACGGCTCGCAAATCCTTTTCCAGGGGGCCGGCCTGCAGATTCCGCCCGGCACCCGCACCGGGCTGGTCGGCCCCAACGGCGCCGGCAAGAGTACCATTTTCCGCCTCATCACCGGCGAAGAGGAGCCTGACAAGGGAGACGTTTCCTGTCCCAAAAACATCGTCATCGGTTATTTTTCCCAGGATGTCGGCGAGATGGCCGGCTGTTCCGCCCTGGAGGAAGTCATGTCCGCTTCAAGCGAAGTGGTGCGGCTCGGGGAAGAGATGCGGCAAATGGAGGCCGCGATGAGCCTCCCCATGTCGGACGACGAAATGACGGCCCTGCTCGAACGGTACGGCAATGCGGTGGAGCAGTTCGAGCACCGGGGCGGTTACGATCTCGATGTTCGCAGCCAGGCGGTGCTCACCGGACTCGGCATCGGTCCGGACGACTTCCACCGGCCGGTGGAATCCTTTTCCGGCGGTTGGAAGATGCGCATCGAACTGGCCAAGATCCTGACCATTAATCCCGATTTCCTGCTGCTTGACGAACCCACCAACCACCTTGATGTCGAATCCATCATCTGGCTGGAGGAATGGCTGACCACTGAATTCAAGGGCGCCGTGCTGATGACCAGCCATGACCGGGATTTCATGAACCGCATCGTCTCCCGCATCATCGAGGTGGCCAACCGCACGGTGACCACCTACGGCGGCAACTATGACTTTTACCTGCAGGAACGGGAAATCCGCCGCGAACAGCTGCTGGCCAGCTACCGCAGGCAACAGGAGATGCTGGCCAAGGAGGAGGAGTTCATCGCCCGCTTTGCCGCCCGGCCCTCGCACTCCGCCCAGGTGCAGTCCCGGGTAAAAAAAATCGACAAGATCGAACGCATCGAACTGCCCCCGGAACAAAGGGTGATTTCCTTTGAATTTGCCGAACCGCCGCGCAGCGGTGACGATGTTCTCTGCCTGGACAACCTGAGCAAGTTCTGGGAGCTGCCGGACGGCGGAAGAAAATCAGTCTTCGGCGGCATTTCCGGCATGATCCGCCGGCGGGAAAAGATCGCGGTGGTGGGGGTGAACGGCGCGGGAAAATCGACCTTTCTCAAGGTGCTGGCCGGCCGGACCGACCCATCATCCGGCACGGTCAGGGTGGGGGCCAATGTCGGCATCGGCTACTTCAGCCAGCACTCCATGGAACTGCTCGATCCGGCCCGCACCGTCTTTGAAACGGTGCAGGACGCCATCCCCCAGGCCACCATCGGCGTCATCCGCAACCTCTGCGCCGCTTTTCTTTTCCAGGGCGAGGACGTCGACAAGCGCATCAGTCATCTTTCCGGCGGCGAAAAGAGCCGGGTGGTGCTGGCCACCCTGCTGGCCCGGCCCCACAACCTGCTCATCCTGGACGAGCCCACCAACCATCTCGACATCCAGTCCCGGGAAACCCTGCTTCAGGCGCTGACGAAATACAGCGGCACCGTGGTGCTGGTCAGCCATGACCGCCACTTTCTCCGCTCCCTGGTCACCCGGGTTTTTGAAATCGACCACGGCGAGATGCGAATCTACGAAGGCGACTACCGCTATTACCTGGGCAAATCCGCTGCAAGCGGAAATGCCGGCCGCCTTGGCTGATTGCGGCAAAAAAAGCAAAAGAAAAAAACAACGTTCGCAGGCCGGGATTGCGGCATGCAGGCCCGCCGCTGCAAGTCGTTATATCTCGACGCACTCCTGCTTGATCATTTTCACGCTGTTTTTCTCCCATTTCATCAATCTGACGTGATATTCCCGGCCTGTTTCATCTTTTTGCGTTTCGATGAAGGAACACGGTTTCTTTTCATCGCACCATGCCCCGCAGTTGGCATAGATCCGGTCATCGACGAACCAGGAATCCTTGTCCAGTTCACTATCGTGCGAATGGCCGAATATGATGATATTGGTGTCCCCTTTTTTGCTGAGATAATCAGCAAGGTCGCCGAGATATCCTATTTCCGCCATGACCGCCTTAAAGGCCAGCCCCTTGCCGTAATGCGACTCCCATTGCCGGTAGAGGTCGGCATATCTTTCCTTTACGGCTTGAACGGTTATGGTGATCAGTGTCCCTTCGGGCGTTTGGTCCTCGGTGCCGAGAATGATCTTTGCGTCGTCTCTGATGTTTGCCTCTTCCAAAACAGCTTCAAAAACCGACTGGGGAAGTTTTTGCGGGCCGAGCAGTTCAAGCATGTCGTCGATAAAAGTCCAGAAGTGTCGTTTCGCATTTCCTGTTCGCGCGGCTTTGGTCGCGGCCACGCGCGAAATAAAGTAGCCGAGCGGCAACCGGCTCCGGGGATCGTTAATCGGATCCGGGGCGTTAAACATCGCGTACGAACTGCCGTGCTCCGCCAGCAAACGGCCCGTCCGGTAGCTGCTTTTATTGTAAGCGCTGCCGCCATAGATCAGTTGCGGGACATGCTTTTTAAGCACCTCCTCCGACACCTGCATATCGTGGTTGCCCGGCATACAGACAACTTTCTTTTTCCCGGCAAGGGCATTCAGGCTGCAGACGATCGTTTGATTGTGGGCAAGGATTTCATCAAAGGTCGGGGGCACCAGGTCGATCGGACAGACCCAATTATCCAGGGTATCACCGAGAAGGACGATCTCCCCGACATCATCCTGGGTATTGAGATAATCGAGAAAGTGCGCGAAGTTCTCGGCCGCCGCCCGACCGAGCCAATTATAGTCATAGTCGCAACCAGGGCGCTTTGCCGCCCCCATATGCACGTCGCTTACATAGATTCTCTTTTTGTCCATTCCAGCCTCCCTTTCAAGGTTGCACATTTTCCCCGGCGGCAAAATCCAGGTTGCCGTTCAAATCGGCGCCTTCCCCCTATGCCTTCTTGACGAATTCCGACTTCAGCTGCATTGCGCCGAATCCATCAATCCTGCAGTCAATTTCATGATCGCCGCCGATCAGACGGATGTTCTTCACCTTGGTGCCGACTTTAAGCGCCGAGGAAGAGCCCTTTACCTTCAGGCCCTTGATCACGGTCACGGTATCACCGTCCCGCAGGACATTGCCGTGGGCGTCACGCACGACTCGCTTGTCACCACTGTCGTCCGCCTTTGCATCTTTTGCCCATTCATGCCCGCATTCCGGGCAGATAAACAATGTTCCTTCTTCATATGTGTATTGCGAACCGCATTGAGGACATTCCGGCAAACTGCTCATGCTGCACTCCTGTTTGATTGAATCCGTCACTTATTATCTTACGCGCGTTTTTTTCCCGCATACCCGTTCTTCATCAGGGGATGATCGGCACATCACCGTGATTTCAGCAATAACTGGAAAATCTGAACCGCGCCTCATTTTTCTCTACTGCATCCCATGGTACCCGTCAAGGAGGAAGAAAGGAAAATGCGTCTGCGGCCCAATCAAGCTTCATTGGCGTCCCCGGATAAGATGTGCTATAAATTGAAAAGAAATCAGGATTCATACTTTTTCACTCTTGCATCCCCCAAGGAGCCCTATGAAAACATTGTATCTGTCGTGCCTTGTCCTTTTGCTGCTGAGCGTCTCCACTGCCGGCGCCGAGGAAAAATTCAACTTCGGCGAGCAGTGGACCAAGGCCCCCATCCCGGAAAAAACCCAGTATATGGAAGGCTACCAGGCCGGTTATACCATGGGGGTGATGAACGCCACCAAACAGTTCATGCCCACCGCAACCGAGGCGGACAAGGAAAAGGCCTTCAAAATGGCGTCCATGATCTTTGCGGACAGACGACTCGGCAAAGACATGCTGATCGATGTGATCATCACGATGGACCACCTCTACAAAGACCCGGCCAATGGTTATATCGACAAAGGCGTCATGCTGGAACTGGCCCTTGACAAGGTCCGGGGCCGGGACATTGCCGATGATCTGCTCCAGCAGCGCAAAGCTGCCGAAAATGAGTCCAAATAAGTCACGACCACCGTTTCTTCCCACCACCGGCGCCGCATCATCGAAACTCCCCACTGTTGGGCAATCACACCCAACAGTGGACCACCACAATGTATAGCACCACCAAGCAGTTACCTCCCCCCCCCGTTGCCATCATCCAGGGAAAAGATCAGATTCTGGGCACCATTACCCAATTGATTAACCAGTTTCTGGTCGGAGACAGATGGACACTTCCCCTGTGCCACGCGGTGGCAAAATTAACTTTCCGAATCATTTCAAAATGATACCTACTTTGTAGGTGCGGCATTTTGTCGCATCCACAAAGTAGGGCATTTTTCCTGCTTTAGTGGCCTGCAGCTTGTGAATTGAAAGAAATTGCGCAATTTCCGATCAATCATTATTGAACCATACGAAATGACATTCATTCCATCAGGAGGAAAAAATGAAAAAGGTTTTGAAAAAATCAGCCGCACTTCTTTTCACCGTCATGGGCACGTTTGCCGCGGCCGCCACCGTCAATGCCGGTGTCATCAGCGGCTGGGATACCACCAACGTTGTTACTGCCCCCGGCCCCTATACTGAATATGTCACCTATTACAGCACCATCTTTACCGATGCGAGCAAAACGACAAGCAACGGCGTCATCTCCTGGAAGGAAACCGATGTCCAGGCCCCCGGCCTGAAAGTCGTCAACGGCGACGATGTTGATGGAACCAACTGCCTGATGACCACCGGCTACAACCCATACGACATGACCGACAAACAGTGCAGCGACCCGCTCCAGTCCAGCAAACGCTTCAAGGTAAAAAACACCGCCAACGGCCCGGTTGACGTCTCCTTCAATGTCAGCGACGGCATGATGAATGTTTACAGAAGCCTGCAGAAACTGACCAACGGCACCGACGCCCGCTGGGGCGGCTTCACCATCGAACTGGGTTTTACCGTGAACGGTGTGTTTGTTCCTTCCACCTCCGCCGACGGCCTGGGCTTCTCCGACTTGAGCGGCAATGTCTGGACAGCGCCGGTCACCACCTACCAGACCATGCCCGATATCTTTTCCGCCTATTTCGCCCAGGGTCTGGCCGGGCCGGCTGACCAGTACCATGAGGAAACCGGTTATTTCAACCCGACCGAGCGCATGGGTTTCGGCATGATCGCCACCGAAGACACCATCACCAGTGACGGCATCACCGCCACCTACTCCGGCATCTTCGGCCAGTGGTTGAACAGCTCCGCCGTACCCATCGGCATTTTCTGGGACAACGACGGCGACATCAACACCGACAACGTCCTGATGGCCAACTGCGCCGACGCCGCTGATATCACCAAATCCGGCACCCACAGCGGCGACGACATCACCGGGCTGACCTGCAACGGCGTCTGGGCTACTTACAGGGCAGAAGCCGGACTCGACGCCAACGGCATCCCCTATCCCTCCGACGGCACCCCGAATCTGATCGATCTGGCCGACCTTGACCCGAACGGCGTTTACACCAGCATCACCGAAGCAGTCGCCTCCGGCAACCCTTCACCCTACTACATGGATTACATAGAAGATCTGGCCAACCTGGGTCTCAACTTCTGGATCTCCGTGGGTGACACGACCAACTGGCCAACCCCGGGCAATTTCACCATCCGCTACACCCCGGTTGTCGACGACGGGTCAACTCCTCCTCCGGCCGAACCGGAAACCCTCTGCACCGACGGCATGGATAACGACGGCGACAGCCTGGCTGATTGCGCTGATCCCGATTGCGCCGGCATCTCCGTCTGCGGACCGGAAGGTCTGTTAAAGACCTGCTCGGATGGTTTCGACAACGACGGCGACAGCCTGACTGACTGCGCCGATCCGGGTTGCGTCAAAAACAAAGCCTGTCGGTAATTTTTTTCATCTTCCCCGGTCCGGGCGGAACAATCCGCCTGGACACTTTTTTCATTTCATCGCTTCTTTTTTTCATGTGACCACCCTGTTCCCCGGAACAGGGTGGTTTTTTTATGGACTTGTGCCGCGGCAAAAGAATGGCTATGTTTGTCCCAGCAGGTAACGGTATGAAAAATTTCAGCAAAGGAGACAACGTGACCAAAGAACTTTTTGACAAGGCCGCGGCAAACTGGGACAACAAAACTCTGCGTTTGCAGCTTGCCGGACAGGTCGTCCGGGCCATCGGCCAGGCCGTGCCGCTCAAGCGCACCATGGATGCCCTGGAGATCGGCTGCGGCACCGGGCTTGTGACCATTTCCCTGTGCCATGACCTCAACAGCATCGTTGCCGCCGACACCTCGTCCGGCATGCTTGACGTGCTCAAGGAAAAGATATCCGACCTGGGGGTGGAGAACACGACGCCTCTGCTGCTTGATCCGAGCGGTGATCTTTCCCGTCTCGGCAGCGGAAAATTTCATCTCATCTACAGCAGCATGACCCTGCATCACATCAAGGATACCGCCGCCATTCTCAGTGCCTGCTACAGCCTGCTGCACCCGGGCGGCTCTATCGCCATCGCCGACCTGGCCGAAGAAGACGGCTCATTCCATGGCGACATGGCCGGGGTGGAACATCTCGGCTTCGACCCGCAGAAACTCGCCCGGCTGGCAACGGAGTGCGGCTTTTCCGAAACAGCTGTTACCGCCGCCCACATCATCACCAAGGAAGACGGGCAGGGAAGAAAACGTTCCTATCCCGTCTTTCTCTTGACCGCCAGAAAACAGATAAAGGAGGAAAACGGCTCATGAAGTGCGCACGAGAAAACTGCCGGGAGGAAATCCCCGACGGAGAAGAAAGAAACTGGCACGGGCAGCTTCTCTGCGAAGACTGTTACATGGATGCCTTGTCACCCGCCAAAACATGCGACCCCTGGGCCGTGCGCAGCGCCACCATGTCCAGGGATATCGGCGAGACCACTGAACACTCGGGACTCCAGGCGCAAATTCTCCGGCAGATCAGGCAAAGCGGCGGCATCTCCCCTGCCGGCCTTGCCGAAACCCTTGCCGTGCGCCTCAGCGATATAGAAAGAGAGATTGCCGCCCTGCGCCATATGGAAAAGGTGCGGGCCGCGATGCAGGACGGCAAAAAGGTCATTGTCCTCTGGTGACAGGGGGAGAGACGTTTTTCGCTTTCTCTTTTTCGACCGAAGATCCGACGCAGCCATTTTAGCCTCCCTCAGCGATTGCGAAAGAAAATGTTTTCTTTTTTCAGCTGCTCATGGTTCGCAAGCGACATGACAGACGCCTCTTGGCGTCTCCTTGGCAAACGGAAAATATTTTTTCTTGAGCCAAAAGGCGACATTGACCAGGGCAATCAGCACCGGCACCTCGACCAGGGGACCGATCACCGCGGCAAAGGCCTGGCCGGAATCAATGCCGAACACGGCGATGGCCACGGCAATGGCCAGTTCAAAGTTGTTGGAGGCGGCGGTGAAGGAAAGAGTGGTGGCCTGTTCATAGGTGGCGCCGACCTTTTTTGACATGAAAAATGAAACCAGGAACATGACGAGAAAATAGATCGAAAGCGGAATGGCAATGCGCACCACGTCAAGGGGCAGCTGGACGATATACTCGCCTTTCAGGGAAAACATGACCATGATGGTGAAAAGCAGGAAGAGAAGGGTCAGCGGGCTGAGTCGGGGAATGAGTTTTTCCTGGTACCACGCCTCGCCCTTGATCCTCAGGCCGATGAAGCGGGTGAGCATGCCGGCGATGAAGGGAATACCGAGATAGATAAACACCGATTCAGCGATCTGCCCCATGGAGATGTCGACCACCGCGCCCTCCATCCCCAGCCGGCCCGGCACAACGGTAATAAAGAACCAGGCGTACACCGAAAAAAACAGCACCTGAAAAATCGAATTGAAGGCCACCAGGCCGGCACAATACTCGGTGTCGCCCTCGGCCAGGTCGTTCCAGACAATGACCATGGCGATGCAGCGGGCCAGACCGATGAGAATCAGCCCCACCATGTATTCGTTGTGTCCGGAAAGAAAGGCCACGGCCAGCCCGAACATCAGCACCGGGCCGATGATCCAGTTCTGCACCAGGGAAAGGGCGAGCACCTTGACGTTGCGGAAGACTTCATGCAATTTCTCGTAACGCACCTTGGCGAGCGGCGGATACATCATCAGGATGAGGCCGACGGCAATGGGAATGTTGGTGGTGCCGACCTGAAAGGAATTGATGACATCCTTTGTCCCCGGAAAGAAATAGCCGCCCATAACGCCGATGAACATGGCGAGGAAGATCCACAGGGTGAGAAAGCGGTCGAGAAAGGACAATTGTTTCTTGTGTTCGAGCATAAGGTTCCCTCTGAAAACAAGGAGGACAGGGCAGGCCCTATTCCAAGGGCACGATGGGGTCTGACGCTTTGATTGTCCCGCCCGTGATCACCCTGCTGAAAAGTCCTTCACGGGGCATGATGCAATCACCGGTGAGCTTTTTGATGGCGCAGCCGCTGTTATGACACTCTTTGCCGATCTGGGTGATTTCAACAATCACACTGTCGCCGATCTGCAGGCGATCACCGATTTTCAAGGCGGCGAGGTTGATGCCGCGAGTGATGATATTTTCCGCAAAGGCGCCGTTTTTCAGGGTCGGCAGCCGCTTCTTCACCGCATCGATGCTCTCGCCGGCCAGCAGGGACACCTGGCGGTGCCATTTGCCGGCATGGGCATCGTTTTCAATCCCCCAATCGGCCTGCAGTGTTACTTCTGCCCGCCGGCGCTTGACAACACCTTTTTTTTCACTGGTACAAACCGCTTCCACATATCCCATGACAAGGTCACCTCCTGATTGAAAATATTCTTTTTTGCCTCATGCCACTGGAGCCTCCCCTTTGGCTCAAGGGGCGGCCGGAGCTTTCCATGCCGATCCGGCGATGCGGGATGCGACATGCGGCTCGTCCAAGATTCCGGCATGCTGAACCGGAAAGCGATTTCCCCCAAAAAACTCCATACAAAACTCCCTGTGAAAATTTATTCTCACTACGAAAAAACAAGAGGTTGTGCTATGTTATCGAGACAATGGCAAGTATATGCTCACGTCCGGAGAATTTAATGATACAGCTTAAATTTCATGATTTCAATATCCGCCTGACTTGCATTGATAAAGCAGGTGTTCCGATGCCCAGAATAAATGTCCCGATTTGCTCGGGAAACATTGCGCCCACCTCGCGAATACAAGGATGATTTTGCGAATCAAAAAGGCTTTCCGGGCACACAATGGGCAGATTATTCATGCCGCCACGAGCAAGGGTCCCCAATGAACAGCACCGCAGCAGCCCCCTCCCCCGCTGAACAAAAAACCGTCACAACGGATCGGGACATGCCCAAAGCCCCGATGCGTGACGGCGTTTCCCATGCCGTTATGCTCGGCGCGGGTGAAACCTACATCGGTCCCTTCGGCATCTTCCTGCAGGCATCAACCCTGCAGATCGGCCTGCTGGCCACCCTCCCCCTGGTTTTCGAAGCCGCCGCCCAGTGGATCAGCGCCCTGACCATGGACCGTTTCCACAGCCGGAGAAAGGCCATTTTCCTTTGGGTTTCAATCCAGGCCGCGCTCTGGCTGCCCATGGCCCTTCTGCCCTTTCTGCCCCTGCCCGCGCCCGTGCTGGTGACCATGCTCATCTGCCTGACAACCATGAACCACGTGGCATCAGGTTTCATCTATCCCGTGTGGAGCAGCCTGGTGGGGGATCTGGTGCCCATTTCCATCCGCGGTCGTTTTTTCGGCCAGCGCAATCGTCTCACCGGCCTGAGCAGCTTTCTCAGTCTGCTGGCCGCGGGAGGCATTCTCCATCTTTTCAAAAATTCCGGCTGGGCCGCCGTCGGTTTCCTGCTTATTTTCCTGACGGCCATGGCGGCCCGGATCAATTCAGCCCGCTGGATACGCCATTACAACGATCCGCCCCACCGCATGGAACCGGAACACGCCTTTTCCTTCTGGCAGTTTCTGCAACGCGCGCCGAAATCCAATTTCGCCAAATTCGTCTTCTTTTTTGCCGTTATGAACTTCTGCGTTTCTTTCGCCTCGCCTTATTTCGCCCTGTACATGCTGCGGGATCTCAAACTGAGCTACCTGCAGTTCACCTCGGTTTCCGCCGTGGCCACCATGTGCCAGTTCCTCACCTTTCGTTACTGGGGCGATATCAGCGACCGTTTCGGCAACAAGAAGATCCTCAACATCTGCAGCTGGGGGATAGGCATTGCGCCCATCTGCTGGCTTTTTTCCAGCAATCTCATTTACCTCTGCGCCATTCAGATCCTGGCGGGTTTTGTCTGGGCCGGCTTCAATCTGGCCTCGGCCAATTTCATCTATGATGCCTGTTCCCCCCCGAAACGGGCCCGTTGCGTGGCATATCGCGGGGTTATCAACAGCGTCTGTGTCCTGCTCGGCTCCCTGGCCGGCGGCTTTACCGCCGGGCACCTGCCGGAAGCAGTAAAAATCGGCCCGGTCACCCTGCCCCATTCACTGGTGGTTATCTTCGTTCTTTCCGGCCTTCTCCGCCTGATCACGGCCGGCCGACTCCTCAAAAAATTCCATGAAGTGCGCGAGGTGGAAAGCGTCCGCAGCCGTGACCTTATTTTCCGGGTCAGCCACATCAAGCCCATTGCCGGGGCCACCTTCAATCTGATGACCTATTTCTTCCGGGATCAACGCGAGGAAAAAAACAAAAAAGAAACGGAATATGAAACAGAAAAATAACAGCGTACAACCGGGGGTACCCGCTGCCGTCAGCGATGAAACGGCCGAAACATTGCCTGTCCCCGAAGGATGGGAGTTCCTTCCGGCCGGCGATGCCGCCGTCACGAAAAAAGTCACGGCCAAAGGCCTTTTCCGACGAGTACACCGCAAAATGGGGCGGCGCATCATTTCCATGGGCATCTGGGCGCCGGCGACAACGATTGCGGCGGCCAGGCACGAGGTTGCGGCCCTTCGCTCCACGGAAACGTACAAAAAGAAACTTGAAAGCGGACGCCTGCGCAGGGAAAAAAAACAGGCCGAATACGAAATGGATTTTTGCCGGCAAGTTCGCGCCTTCCTCGCCTTTGCCCCGCGATACCGCGATTTGGAAAAGAAGATGGCCGCGGCGATTACCCTTCATGCGACCCCGGTCGGCAGCGGAACGGTGGCCCGAACGGCCATGATCCCTGTTGCGGAGCGCGCGGAAAAAGCGGTGACAGCCTGGATGAGGCATCAAACAACGGCGTATGAGTCCATGAGGATTCCCAGGATAAAAGGAAAACGCAGGGAAATCAGAAGAATGCTGGCAAGCCGGTCAGTCGAATTGCTTCAGGCATATAGAGAAGGCCTTGAGACGCCCAGCGGCTGCCCATTAAAAAAAGCCTTGGAAAAACTTCCATAAGGTCAGGCAACCTGATCCCGGCGGATTTTACTTTGACACCGGAATTGCGCTTCGAGAAAAGAGCCTAAAGTACTTGAAGCGGCGGTACATTTTGATCGGATAACACCTTTAACTTTTATATGAAACTCTCAGTTTGGGGGACAACAAAGTCCTTTTTTTTTAATAGGAACAAAGGGGACAGGAACAAAGGGACGGAACAAAGGGACGGAACAAAGGGAATAAAGGAAGAACAAAGGGGACGGATTTATTTAACGCCCGCTATGTTTACGACATGAACGGCAACCTCTTTGCCGGGCCACCTCTCCTCTACCGCCGGGGTTACCCCCGCCACAGTCCAAAGGACTCGCTACCCGGTGGGTGGCTCGCCCTTCCGGAGCGGACTTCGCACCCGCTGGAATATGCAACCTTGCCCGGCCGCACTATGGACGTCCCCAATTGACTCCTCTGCTTGGAATTATCCTCACTTTTCATGAAAAGGACAGGTTGACTTTTCTGATGGTGGGAAATTGTTAGACGTCCAGTGTTTTATACTCTTTCGAGAATCCCCATACTGCTATTTCTTGATACACATCGGCTTCGGAATCATGTAATCTCAAGTTTTCATTATTTGACTGACCAAACTTGCAACCGCCGGTGGAAATCTTTTGAAACCCAATCCCACCGGGATGTGAAATTGTCTGGGATTGACGACCTCTTTACAGCCCCCCCAGCAACCTGCGCTGGAGGAGCGTTTGCATATCACGGCGACCATCAGCAATGAGGTAGATAGAGACATTTGCTTTGACAATCCGACAGATGATGCGATAAGGCTTAAAGAAAATCTCCCGATAATCACGAATTCCCAAAGCCAGAAGTTCTTTTGGGTACACTCCCCGCTCCGGCAATTCGCTCAAGCTGACAAATTTTTTCTCGAACTCATCAAGCACATGCTCCGCATTGTTTGCCGAGTCGTGTTCTGATATGTATGTGTAAACGTCTTTAAGGTCAGCGGCAGCGTCTTCAGTGAGCAGAACTGTGAAACTCACGAGATCGATTCCTTTTTTTCACGAAGACGGTTTATTGCTTCAGTTGCGGAAACGACTTTGCCTTCTTCAATCTGACGACTCCCAAGGGCAAGAATCTTAAGCAAAGCCATGGTTTCCTGGGTTTCCTCGTAACTCTTGATCCCCTGGATAATGACCTTCGCTTCTCCGTTTTGGGTAATGATAAGCGGATCCCCATTATCATCAAAATTTCGTATGATCTCAGCCGCATGTGCCTTCAAATAGCTGATTGGCTTAATTTGGTCAGATAATCTCATGAGTCGCCTCCATGTAAAGGGTGTGAGACTATATTAAAACCAAATTTGGTCACATATCAACGGGGTATGTATTAAAGAAAGAAAAAGGCGTTAAAAAAACAGTCTCTTGTTTCCCAAGACCGGATCTGATTTCGGGAATTTTGTCTGACTTTTAATCCAGTGCGTGACGAACCTGCTGGGCCAATTCATTTGTGGTGAAAGGCTTCTGGATAAACCGGACGCCTTCGTCGAGAACACCCTGGTGGGCGATGAAGTCGGCGGTGTAGCCGGACATGAACAGACATTTCATACCAGGAACAAGGGCCTGCAGCCGTTTGGCCAGGTCCTGCCCGTTCATTTCCGGCATGATGACATCGGTGATCAGCAGGTGAATGGAGTCCGCATGTTCCGCAGCCAGTCGCATGGCATCCCCGGGTGTCGCCGCGCTCAGCACGGTGTAGCCGAGACTTGTCAGCAGTCGCCGGCAGAATTCCATCACCGAGGGCTCGTCTTCGACCAGCAGCACCGATTCCCCCTTTCCCCGGGGTGCGTCCGGTATCGGCAAAATATCGGGCAGCACCATCGCACCGGCGAAGCGCGGCAGATAAACCCGGAACATCGTTCCCTTGCCGACCTCGCTTTCCACTCGAACAAATCCTTTGTTTTGCCTGATGATACCGTAGGCCGTGGCCAGGCCCAAGCCTGTGCCCTTGCCAAACTCCTTGGTGGTGAAGAAGGGCTCGAAGATATTGTCCAGCGTCTCGCGGTCCATGCCGCATCCATTGTCGCGCACGGCGAGCATGACGTATTCTCCGGGAACACAATCCGGTTGCATTTCACAAAATGACTGATCAATAACGACGTTTTCCGTTTCTATGATAATCCCGCCTGTTTCACCGATAGCATCCCTGGCATTGACACAGATGTTCGCCAGAACCTGATCGACCTGGGACGGGTCAATTTTAATCGGCCACGGATTCGCGGCAGGATGCCAGGTGAGCTCAATGTTCTCGCCGATCAGCCGGCGCAGCATCTTGAGGATGGCCTCCACGGTTTCATTAAGATCCAGAACCTTCGGCTCGACGATCTGCTTGCGGGCAAAGGCCAGCAGTTGTTTCGTCAGATCCGCCGAACGACCGGCCGCCTTGGCGATCATCTGCAGCTCGGCATGGAGCGGATCGGCGGGGGAGAGCTTCAGCAGCATCATTTCGGCATGGCCGAGAATCACGGCGAGCATGTTGTTGAAATCATGGGCCACGCCTCCCGCCAGTCGGCCGATGGATTCCAACTTCTGCGCCTGGCTCAGTTGAATCTGCAGCTTTTCCCGCTCTTTTTCGGCCAGCCGTCGTTCGGTTACATCAAGCAGGGTTCCGCGAAGTCCGGCAATAGTACCTTTTTCATCCCGCAGCACTTCACCCCGGGCCAGCAGCCATCTGTTCGTGCCGTCCTCCTGTTTTTTTTCCAATTCGACCTCATAGGGCTCGCCCGTGCTCATCGCCGTTTCCATGGCAACACGCACCTTCCCGGCGTCGTCGGGAGACAAGATCTTTTCCAGCTCGCCCAGCAGGGGAAACGGCTCCTGCGGATCGACTCCCAGCAGACGGCACAGCTCCTTCGAACAGGTCGGTCGCTCCGCTGCCGGGCACCATTCCCAGCTGCCGATATGGGCAATGCGTTGCGCCTCTTCCAGGTGTTCCTCCCTTTCACGCAGCAGCGCCTGACTTGCGGCCAGTGTATCGGCCATATCATCAAAGGCCCTGGCCAGGGCGCCAAGTTCGTCACCTTTGTCGCTCAGACCGCTGCGGGCATCGAGATTTCCCATGGCAAAATTTTCCGTCGTGTTCACAAGGCGTTTTATGGGGAAAATCAATGTGTTTCTGCCCAGCGTCCAGGAAACGGCAAGCACGATCGCCATAACCAGAGCCATAAGCAACAGATTCCTGAGCAGAACCGCATTGGCCGGCGCAAGCACCGCGGATTCCGGGATTCCTGCCCACACCCAGATATACGGGGCATCTCCCGGCTGCAGGGAAACCTGTTCATAGGCAATTATCCGGCGGATCCCGTCCGAGGCCTGCTGGATGAATATGCCGGGCTCCCGTTCCTGCCGAACCAGCTCCCAGTTCCGGGTCAGAATCGGTTTGCCGAGGGGATTGGTGTCCTTTTTCGGAGGGTAGTAAAAGAGCCTGATTCCCTGGTGGTCGGTTACGGCTAAAAATGATTTCGCCGGCAGACTTGACACGTCAAAGAAATCGGCAAAGCGCTCAAGCCCGATAACCACGGACAAACTCCCCATGAGCCGGTTTTCCGTATCAAGCACCGGAGAGGAAAACGAAAAAGATGGTTCCTGCGCCCCGCCCCTTGCCACGAAATATTCCCCCGCGACAAAACCCCTTGTCGCCAGGGAGTCACGGATATGTTTGCGATCCGACATGTCCATGCCGGCGGCAAGCCGGTTCGAGGCCACCACCTTGCCGGCGGTGTCTGTCAGGGTAATGCCGAGATAATCGGCATTCTGCGCAACCATTGACCGGAAAAGTTCGCTGCCGGCCCGGGAGTCCATGTCCTGCACCGGCGGCATCTGGGACAAGGTGGAAAGAAGCTGCCTTGCGGAACCGGCAATCCCCTTCTGAACTTCCGCCATGGAGTGGGCCAGCAGCAAGACGTCATGCTTGGCGCCTTCAATGGAATGACGCCGCTGCTCCATCCCGGAATAAAGGAAGATACCCAGGGCGGGCAAAAGCGAAAGCATGACCAGCAAGGCCAGTTTTTTGCTTATTGATCCGGAAATGAAAAATTTCATGTCCACCTTTCTCCTGCGGAACATTCCCAAAAGGGATTATGGAAGGCGTCACCAGCGGCCCAGCCGGAAAGAAACGGAGCCTGACGTCGGTGATCATTGCGCGCGTATCAAATCTTATCACAAGATTTGACAAAATGGCATTTTTCCGCCCGATAAAATAATCAAACAAAAAAATTGCGCGGCTGGAAACAAGGAGATACCCGGCCGAAACCCGGCGTCTCTTTTTTGATTGCATGAGCTTTTTTGTTCATGTTATAGCAGGTGCATGAAACCGGTGGATTTCGCCGGGCCATCCTGCTGCCGCGAATTTCCCGGCATTTCAAGCAGACAGTGGGCTGATCGCACCCCCATCAGCACACAGGAGAAGATGTTGGAACACTCACCCACCCTCGTTGACCGACTGACTTCGCGCCTGAAAAACAACCCCGTCACCGCCGTTCTCATCATGGTCGGGCTGGTGGTGATTGCCCTCGCCGGCTTCACCGACGCCCTCAAAAAACTGATCCATGTCATCCCCGCTTTTTATCAGGCAAATGTCAGCGGCGACTGGCGATCCGACTTTCTCACGGATCCCGTCATCAAGGCCGACTTTCAATACATCTTTTCCCTGAAAGCCGACCGGGACATCCTCTACGGAACGGCCCGGCGCCTGGTGCCCTCCTGTCTCGGCCATGAAGATTCAGGGATATGCAAAAATCACGACAAACCCGCCGCCGTCGTTGACGGCAGGATCAACGGCAAGGAAATTTCTTTTTCCTGCAACTGGCGGCTGCCGAGCAGCGAACCATGGAAATGGGTGCAGATGCGGGAAAGCTTTCACGGCAGGATCAACGGCGACGAAATACGGTTTATCAGACAGGACGGCAGCAATGCACCCGCGGCAGAGTTTCTTTGCCGCCGCTTTGCGCCCGCAGGAGATGAACCAGAAAAACAGAACGGAACAGCAACAACAACCCGGCACAATAACAAATAAAATAACAAAAAAAGGAGCACACATGGACCCGGAAAAGATCATGAACGGCATCGCCAAGGAACTGGAATCCGCCTTCACTGCCATGGCAAAGACCAAAAAAGTCGAAGAAAAACTGCAATACAGCCAGATCATTAAGAATTTATGCGAATCGCTTGGTGTTTTTCTCGAGCTGGCAAATGATATGATGCCCTATGAATACGAAGAAGAGGACAATTAACCACGGAGGAGACCATGGCGGCAACAAGTGACAGTGACATGCTCAGCTCGGACCCTGCCGTCCGGCAGATGATAGACAAGGCCAGGGATCTCGGCGTGATTACGGTCTGGGACCGCTATCAGGCCATGACCCCGCAGTGCGGCTTCGGCGACACGGGCCTCTGCTGCCGCCACTGCCTGCAGGGGCCCTGCCGTATCGACCCCTTTGGCGAGGGACCGAAAACAGGCATCTGCGGGGCCGACGCCGACGTCATGGTGGCCCGTGGGCTGGACCGGGCCATTGCCGCCGGCACCGCGGCCCATGCCGGTCATGCCAGGCATCTGGCCCACACCTTGAAAAACATGGCGCTGGGCAAGGCCCCTGATTATTCGATCAAGGAGCCGGAAAAACTAAAAAGTGTCGCCCGGCGTCTGGGTATTGCCGTGGATGGCCGTGAAAACAATGAGATCGCCCTGGATCTGGCCCGGGCTGCCCTGGCCGACTTCCATGAAAAAGAAACACCGGTGATGTGGGCGGCCACCGTGGTCACCACCGGACGGGTGGAGGTGTTGAGCCGACTGGGGATCGTGCCGCAGGGCATTGACCATGAGGTCTCCGAGATCATGCACCGCACCCTCTACGGGGTTGACGCCGATCCGGTCAACCTGCTGCTGGCCGGTCTGCGCTGCGGGGTGGCCGATCTGGCCGGCTGCTACATGGCCACCGACCTCGCCGATATCCTCTTCGGCGTTCCCGCCCCCCAGGTGACCAGCACCAACATGGGCGTCCTGAAGGCCGATGCGGTCAACATCGCCTTGCACGGGCACAACCCGATTCTTTCCGAAGTGATCGTCAGCGTGGCGCAAGGAAAACAGGCCCGGGCCAGGGAACTGGGCGCCTCCGGCATCAATCTGGTGGGCATCTGCTGCACCGGCAACGAGGTGATGATGCGGCACGGCATTCCGTCCTGCACCCATTCGGTGAGCCAGGAAATGGCCCTGTTGACCGGCGCGCTTGACGCGGTGGTTGTCGACTACCAGTGCATCATGCCCTCGCTCGTCACTGTCGCCGAATGCACCGGCACACCGGTCATAACCACCATGGACATTGCCAAGATCAGCGGCGCCACCCATATCGCCTTCACCGATGAGGGGGCCGCGGCAAAGGCGGCGGAAATCATTGATGTCGCCCTTGACCACTTCCGGCGGCGGGACGGCCGACAGGTCGACATTCCGGATGTCCGCTCCACCGTGGTGGCCGGGTTTTCCGTGGAAACCATTGTCGGCGCCTTACGCAAGGTGGACGCCCGGGATCCTCTCAAACCGCTGGCGGACAACATCAAATCCGGCAACATCCGCGGGGTGTGTCTCTTTGTCGGCTGCAACAATGTCAAGGTCACCCAGGACAAAAATTTCCTGCACATCGCCAAAAAACTGCTCAAGGAAAACGTGCTGGTGCTTGCCACCGGCTGCGGCGCCGGCGCCCTGATGCGGCACGGCTTCATGGATCCGGCCAATGTCGGGGAACTGTGCGGCGCCGGTCTGGCGGCGGTGCTTACCGCAATCGGCGAGGCCAACAATCTCAATGGCCCCCTGCCGCCGGTGCTGCACATGGGTTCCTGCGTCGACAACTCCCGGGCCGTGGCCCTGTGCGTGGCCCTGGCCGACTACCTCGGGGTGGACACCGACAAACTGCCGGTGGTGGCCTCCGCCGCGGAAGCGGTTTCCGAAAAGGCGGTGTCCATCGGCACCTATGCGGTAGCCGCCGGTCTGCCCACCCACGTGGGGGTCATGCTGCCGGTGCTGGGCAGCGCCCTGGTGACGAAAATCCTGACTGACAAGCTGAAGGATCTCACCGGAGGCTATTTCATCGTGGAACTTGACCCGGAAGCCGCGGCCGACCGTTTGCTGGCAGCCATTAATGAACGGCGTGCCGGGCTCGGTCTTTCCTGACAGATCAGCTTGGAGCGAGGATCTCTTATGAACCAGCCAAAAGAAATTTTTGTCAGAACGGACCGCTGCATGGGGTGCCACAGCTGCGAAACAGCCTGCGCCGTGGAACATTCATCCGGCAAGTCCCTGTACAGCGCGATGCTGGAACAGCCTGCCCCCAGACGCCGGTTTTTTGTCGAATGGGTGGCCCCGGACAAAAGCATGCCGGTGCTCTGCCGCCACTGCGAGGATGCGCCCTGCATGCATGCCTGTATCAGCGGCGCCATCAGCCGCACCCCGGAAGGAGTGGTTGTCACGGATGCGGAAAAATGCATCGGCTGCTGGACCTGCGTCATGGTCTGTCCTTTCGGCGTTATCAATCGCCATCTCGAAACCCACAAGGCTTACCGCTGCGACCGCTGCCCCGGCCGGGAGATCCCGGCCTGCGTCGATGCCTGTCCCACCAACGCCCTTATTTACCGCACCGCGGATGAATTCACCCAGCTGATTCGTCGCCACGCGGCCCACGAACTTGCCTCGAACCAGGGAGAATGAGATGGGGCGCGACAAACAAAAATACCTGATCATCGGCGCCGGTGCCGCCGGCCTTGCCGCTGCGTCCGCCATCCGGCAGGCGGATCAGACCGGGTCCATCACCGTGCTCTCCGCCGAGGCGGACCCTCCCTATTTTCGGCCGATGATTCCGTTTATCGTCAGCGGCGGGAAAACGGCGGAAGCGATCCGCATGGAGGGCTGCGGCCCCTTTTGGGCAGGCGGCATGGCTATTTATCTGGGGAAAAAGGTACGTGCCGTGGAGCCGGAAACCAACAGGGTGGTTCTTGCCGGCGGCGAGGCGCTCTCCTACGATAAACTGCTGATCGCCTCCGGCAGCCGCCCGGCACTGCCCGGCCATCTCGCCGCGGATCCGGGCAAGGGCATTTTCACCTTCAGAACCCTGGCCGATGCCCGGGCCATGGCACACCACCTGCCCAGGACCGGACAGGCCGTGCTGCTGGGCGCGGGCATCCTCAATATCAAGGCCGCCTTTGCCCTGCTTGAGCGGGGAATCGAGATCACCATGGTGGAACTGGAGAAGTCCGTGCTGCCCCGGTTGATGGACGCCGAAGGGGCCGCCCTTTTCCATGACATCCTGCGCGGCAAGGGCATCCGTCTCATCACCGGCCGGACAATCGCTCGAATCGAGGCAAATGACGACGGCGTAAACGGCGTCATGCTCGATGACGGGCAACACATATGCTGCCAGATGGTCTGCATCGGCACCGGCGTGCGACCCAATGCGGAATTTCTCGAATCAAGCAACATTGCGGCGCAACAGGGAGTGGTGGTCGACCATTTCACCCAATCAAGCGCAGCCGGGGTTTATGCTGCCGGCGATGTGGCGATGACCACCAATCCCGACAGTGGTGAAAAAATCATCAGCGGCCTGTGGACCAATGCCGTTGCCATGGGCCGCTGTGCCGGATTCAACATGGCCGGGCGCCGCAGCGCATACGACGGCGCATTGACACGAATGAATGCCGCCCAGGTGGCGGATACCCCTTTTGTTTCCATGGGAGTTGTGCATACCGAGGGCAGCGGCTGCGAAGTTCATGTCAGCAAGGGACAACAGGGATATCGCAAGCTGGTTTTTTCCGCTGACGGCAATTACCTGACAGGCGCGCTGTTTATCGGCGATATCGACCGGGCCGGCATCTACCGGCAGATCATATGCGGCAGGCGGCCGGTGCGCGCCATAAAAAAAGAACTCATCAGCCATCGCATCCACTACGGCCACTGCCTGCACCGAGGTATGCCCGGCAGCGGCTAATCCCTGCCGCGCCCGGTTCTCCGCCGTCGTACCGGCATGCCGATCTTTTTCACAAAACGCCCAACCACCTCGAAATAGAGTTTGCCGGTTTGCTCAAAAATGGTGTTGTGATCAGCGCCCGGCACAATCTGAAATTCACCCATGCGGGACATGCACCGGGCATGCAGTTCCGCGGCATCACCGACCGGAATGATTTGATCCAATTGGGCATGGAGGATAAGCAGGGGCTTGATGAATGTCGTGATCTTCTTCAGGTTGTTGAAGCACTCATCCTCCGTGATTCCCAGGCCGTCGACATCAACCCCCAGACAGCGCAACAGGGGCAGTGTATGACCAAAGCCGCTGTCGATGATAAGCCCGGCAACCGCCTGCCTCTCGGTCACGGCAAGCTCGATGGCGCAGGCGCTGCCCAGCGAACGCCCCATGACAACCAGATACCCTTTGCGCTCCTCCGCCGCCAGCCAGTTCCGCACGTATTCAAAAACAACATGACAGTCCCGCATCATCTTCCCGGCTGACGGTTCGCCGCCGCTCCAGCCGTAACCTCGATAGTCGATTGCCAGAAAACTCATGCCGTGGGCAACGAAACCGCTGCCGATATCGTCATATTCACTGACAATCTCGCCGTTGCCGTGGAAAAACAGGATATTCGGGGCGTCTTTTCCGGCTGGATGAAAACGAGCGCCGATGGTGACGCCGTTGTCAACGGGAATATCGAAATCGAGGCAACCGTCCGGAGTCTCCCCTTTCCCTTCACGGCGGGGGTAAAAAAGCACCTTGGTTACCTGGGGATGATCAAGTTTTATCTCAGGGGAAAGTCCGTTCATGGGCGGCCTCGTATCTTCGTATTTGCTGGGGAGTATTGCGACCGGCAGCGTCACTATACACAATGAGCAAAGCAGGCACAATGACTGTCGTGTGATCGCGGCAGAGGGACACGGGGAAGCTGCCGGAAAAAAACCATGATTTTCATGGGGTTTGCCGGCTCGTGCGCGGCGGGGGCAGGGCAAAAAAAAAGGACAGTCGCGGGACTGTCCTTTTTCACCAATGATCAGGTTTCGTTAGCGTTGCGCCCTGCGGCTTCCCGACTTGGGATATTTGGGAGCGCTGCTTCCCTTGACGGCCCTGGCCGGCCGGCTGCCGGCCGCACTTTTTGCACCGCCGTTCTTTTCCTCCACCACCTCAACGGCAACGGGCTTGCCGTTGATGACAAGATGGCGGAAGGCACCGAGCACCTCGGAGATGAAGCGGTTGTCCGCCTCCACCAGGGAGGAATGTTTCATTATTTCGATCTTGCCGATCTTGATGCGGGAGCCGCCATTCATTTCATTAATTTCCCCGATAATGCGCTGGGGCAGCAGCCCATCCTTTTTTCCCACATTGAGATAGAAACGGGCAAACTGCTCTCCCTGGAACTGCCGTGGGCTGCTTTTGCCCGACAGCGGCCGACGTTCCGTTTGGCGGTCCGATTGCCTGTCCGACTGGCGGCCCGATTGGCGCTTTTCTTCCGGTTGGTTCAGATCCGGCACATTACGGTAATAATCAAGAAACCGGTTAAATTCGATGGACAGGAATCGCTTGATCAGCTCTTCCCGGTCAAACGAAGCCAGCTTTTCGGCAACCTGGGCAAAAAAAGGCTCAATCTGCGCATGATCGACATCTCTGTTCTGCAGGGTATCAACCAGGCTGAGCAGCTGTTTCTGACAGATTTCATGGCCGGTGGGGATACGGGACAACTCGAACTTTCTCCCCAGACGCTGTTCAATCTCTTTTATCTTATGCTTTTCCCGCAAATGGATGATGGCGATGGAGGTTCCCGTCTTTCCCGCCCTGCCGGTGCGGCCGCTGCGGTGGGTATAGGAAGCGATATCATCGGGCAGGTTATAATTGATGACATGGGTCAGGTCGTTCACATCAAGTCCGCGGGCCGCCACATCGGTTGCCACCAGCATCTGCAGATTCCGGCTGCGGAAACGGCCCATCACCAGATCACGCTGGCCCTGGGACAGATCCCCGTGCAGGGCATCGACACTGTAGCCTTCCTGCATGAGCTTATCGGCAACATCCTTGGTTTCTTCGCGGGTCCGGCAGAAGATGATGGAATAAAGTCCGGGGTTGCCGTCAACGATGCGCTTCAAGGCCAGAAAACGGTCCCTGGCGTGAATCATATAATAGAGATGACGAACGTTCTCCGTTCCGACATTGCGCTGACCAATGGTAATTTCCAAAGGCTTGTTCATGTATTTTGCAGCGATTGTCGCCACCTCCTTGGACATGGTGGCGGAAAAAAGCAGGGTGTTCTTGCTTTGCGGCGTGTGGGCGAGGATCGCGTTCAACTCGTCCTGAAATCCCATCTGCAGCATTTCATCCGCCTCGTCAAGGACAACGGTGGTAATATGGGAAAGATCGGCGACGCCTCGGCGCAGCAGATCGTGCAAACGGCCCGGAGTGGCGATGATCAGCTGAGCGCCCCGGCGCAGATCCCTGATCTGCTGTTCAATATTTGCGCCGCCGTAAACCGCCGACACGCGCAACTGAGGCAGGAACTGCCCCAAGGCCGCAATATCCCTGGCCACCTGCACGCAGAGTTCGCGGGTGGGGCAAAGCACCAGCCCCTGGGTTTCGCCCAGGCGAGTATCGATCAACTGCACCAGGGGGATGCCGAAGGCCGCCGTTTTTCCCGTGCCGGTCTGGGCCAGTCCGACGAGATCACGCCGCTGCTCCAGCATGAGGGGAATGATTTTTTCCTGAACAGGGGTGGGCTGCTCAAAGCCAAGTGCCTGCAATGCCTTGAGAATACCTTCTGAAACGCCAATCTCTTTAAATGCTGTCATGTTTTATTATCTTCTTTAAAATGGAAATGCGGGCCGGAGGAACCCAGGGAGAAAAAAAAAGCCCTGCGGGATGCAGGGCGAAGTCATCAGGATTTACTGACAGGTCTTACAGCTGAACAACATCGTTTGCCGCAGGACCTTTGGGACCGTCAACGATCTCAAATGAAACCCGTGCGCCTTCATCAAGAGATTTGTAACCTTGGGACTTGATGGCGGAAAAATGAACGAAAACATCACCGCCGTTGTCCTCTGCGATAAAACCAAAACCCTTGGCCGCATTAAACCATTTTACTGTACCTTGTTTCACTTCGAGCTACTCCATTACATTCGGTTCATTGCTGAACCATTTAATAATACACCGGAGCACATTGTCCGGCCGGCAGCCTTTGCGGTCAAAAAAAAAGCCACACTTTATCCGATAAGGATTGTGCGGCTGCAATTTCTGGACTTTTTTGAACCATCTATAGGACTGCACAACAATATTGTTATTCTATAAACCCTTCATGGAACTTATGCAAGAAGTATTTCAGCGGGAATACTTTTTTGCCGCAACCTTTCCTCACAAAGAGCCGCACATCAAGGTGAAATTCTCGCATTCGTTGCGGTTGACAAAAGGACAGGCCTCCTTTTGAAACCACTGAGCCTTGGGGCACCAGTATCTGCCCTTGAAGGGTTCATTGCAGCCGTTACGCAGAAGCATTTTCCGTTGTTTGCCCCCGTATTTCACCAGATTCTCGTCAATCGTAAATCGCCAGATGGACATCTCGATTCCTCCTTCGCTATTCGGGTTTCAGGCGGGCCACACTGCTTCGGGTGGCCTTTGCCGCCGAAAATCAGACCGGATACCTACGCCGTTACAAAACGAATCCAAATGGAGAAAATTTTTTTCGTGCGCCGGGAGAAAATCTTTGACCATCCCTCTTTTTTTTACATTGCGACTCCTTTGATTTCCCCGGTAAAAAACGGGCCGGCTTGCCGTACGCCATCAGACACCGTCTGCCTCTAACACACAGCAACATCCGGACCAACCAACACCACAAATTTACTTTCTTATGAAATACCAATGAGATAGATACAATTTCACCCCACAAAGAAGGCCGATGCGGCAAATACCCCGAAAACCAATTGGGGCAAATAACCAACCGGCAGCGTCAGCTAGCCGACCAAGGAGGCCAACTGGCCGCAGGCGGCGGAGATGTCCGCTCCCCGGCTGCTTCTGACAATCGTGGTGTAACCGGCGGCGCGCAATATGCGACTGAAACGCAGAACCGTCCCATCATCGGGTCGGGCGTAGGACAGGGAATCTGACTCGTTGTAGGGAAGAAGGTTAATCCGGCAGGGGATATCATGGAGTTTTTCGGCCAGCAGCAAGGCGTCTTTTTCCCCGTCATTTATCCCCCGGATCAGGATATACTCAAAAAGAACAACCCGCTTCTTCAACAGGGACCAGGAGCGGCAGGCGGCCAGCAGTTCGTCGAGATCGTAACGCCGGTTAACCGGCATCAGCCGACTGCGCGTATAATCATCCGCGGCATGCAGGGAAACGGCAAGATTGACCCGAACATCCCGGCCGAGATCATTGATGCGGGGGGCGAGACCGCACGTGGAAACGGTGACCCGCCGCTCGCTGAAGCCAAGTCCCGCCTCATCCATCAGGATCCGTAATGTGGTGAGCAGATTGTCATAGTTTGCCAGCGGTTCCCCCATGCCCATGAAAACCAGATTGGTGACATATTCCCTGGGAGTTGCCCGTTTGATGCCGGAAGACACCATCTGCGCAATCACGGCCAGCACCTGGTTGACAATTTCAGCGGCAGAGAGATTGCGGATAAAGCCCATGCGGCCGGTGAGGCAGAAGCCGCACCCCATGGCGCAGCCGCATTGGGAGGAGATACACAGGGTATGCCGATTCCTCTCCGGGATCAGCACGCTTTCGATCACCGCCCCGTCGGCAAGCCGGAAAACAAATTTGCGCGTACCGTCCCCGGACTGCTCCAGGGCAAGGGGCACCAGGCTGCTGATCACCGATTTTTCGGCCAGGGCCGAACGGATCACTTTATTGACCATTGTCATCTGCGCAAAATCAGTCACCCCGGTTCGCTGCAGGGCGGAAAAAACCCGGCGAGCGGCCGACTCCGGAAAATCGAGCTCACCCATGAAATGGGCCAGCTGTGCCGATGTCAGATGCCGCAGGTCAACCATTTCCGTCATGAATTACGACTCCTCCATTGCGCCGCGCTGCAGAACGATGGTGGCCAGGGTAACCACCAGCACTCCGGGGAGAATCGTCAGCGGCGGCAGGCCATGGCCGAAGGCCCAGTTGAGCACGAGCACAAAGGCCGGATAAAAATAGCTGTAGGCCATGACGCGGGTGGGTCCGAGATAGATGGTGGAAATATGGGTGAGATAAAAGGTGACGATGGTGGAAAAGACGGCAAGATAAACAATGCCGGCCCACACCCGCCCTTCCACCGCCTGCCACGACACATCCGGAAGCTTGGCGGCGGAAAGAAGAAGCAGCCAGACGACGCCGGTGGCCAGCACCCAGAAGGTCATGACCACCATGGATTCCCGGCGGTGCACCCGTTTGACCAGGGGCGTATAGGCGGCCATCAGAAAGCAGCCGCCGAGGAAAATGAGATCGCCGTAATTGACGTCAAGGGCAAGGAGCCGGTGAATATCGCCGCGAAAAATCACCCACACCGCCCCGACCATGCCGAGCAGGAGAGCGACCAGGCGGGCGCGGCCCAAGCGTTCCTTCAGAAAAACAGCGCTGTAGACGCCGGAAATGCCCGGCACCAGGGTAAAAATGACGCTGGTATTCAGTGCGCTGGTGTAACGGAGCGACTCGAACATGCACCAGAAAAAACCGACGGTTGCGGCGCTGATGAGACTGTAACCGAAAATCCGCCTCCAGGACGGCCAGGCAAAACCATGCCGGACAACGAGAATCGGGGCAAAACAGAGAACAGCGGTAATATACCGCACCAGGGTGAGAACGGCGGGATCAAGCCCGCGGGTGATCGATTCCCCCACGGTAAATGAGGTGGAGACAATCACCGAGGCAAAGAGCATCAGAGTGTGCACCAGCCACAGGGGCAGGCGGCGGGATTCGCATTTTCCGTTTATTTGCATCGAAGTTTCCAGCTGTTAAGGAAAAATTCCGTAAAAAAAGGGAAGTATACCGTGAACGCACCGATTATACTAGAGTAGAGGTTGAACTGCGACCAAACAAACAACTTCCTGCGCGGAAACGAAAGGAAAGGGAGAATGCCATGGAAAAGCAATGGAATATAGGAGAACTGCTGCGAACCTCAACCGCTTACTGGCAAGCCTGCGCCCTGCAGGCCGGAGTCAGGCTGGGGATATTTACCGTAATCAACAAGGAAAGCCGCTCCCTGTCTCATATCGCCGCCGCCATTAAAGCGGATGAGCGGGGGACCGAGTATCTGCTCAACGCCCTGGCCGCCATGGGGCTTCTCAAAAAAGAAGGCGACCTTTACACAAACGGCTCCGCGGCCCGGGAGTATCTCTCCAGCCATTCCCCCGAATACATCGGCCACATCATCCAGCACCATCATCACATCCTGGACGGCTGGGCGCAACTGCATGAAGCGGTGGCAACCGGCCATCCGGTGGAAATGCGCTCCTACGGCGACGATGTCGAACGGGAAAGCTTTCTCATGGGCATGTTCAACCTGGCCATGGGGATCGCCCCCGCCCTTGTCTCCCAGGTTGATCTCCTCGGTCGGCGCAGGCTGCTTGATCTCGGCGGAGGTCCCGGAACCTACGCCATCCACTTCTGTCTTGCCAATCCGGATCTTGCCGCCGTCGTCTTCGACCGGCCGACAACAGAGCCCTTTGCCCTAAAAACAGTGAAACGCTTCGGACTTGCCGACCGTATCGCCTTTCACGGCGGCGACTTCCACCTTGACCCCATTCCGGGCCCCGCCTTTGACGCGGCCTGGCTGTCACATATTCTCCACAGCAGCGGTCCGGCCGAATGCCGGAAAATCATCAAAAAAACAGCGGCCGCCCTGGAGCCGGGCGGGCTTATCATGATCCACGAATTCATCCTTGACGACAGCAAGGACGGCCCTGAATTTCCCGCCCTGTTCTCATTAAACATGCTGGTCAATAACGAAGACGGGAGATCATACTCGGAGGAGGAAATCCGCGCCATGCTGGAAGCGGCCGGGGTCAGGAATATCGCCCGCCACCCCTTCCGGGGACCGAACGACTCCTCAATAATCTGCGGCATCGTCTGAGGGGGATTTCCCGTTCCCCCGCGCTCTTCATTTCACACAGTGAATGGAGTTGCCCACCTGCGTACTTCCCACCGCGACCCGGGGCGCCGCTGCCGGTTGCCCCTGCTGATAAAGATGCAGGGCACGGGGCGCACTCCAGTCAACCGGCGCCGTGCAGCCGCCGCAGCGACCGATCGAACAATCAGCCGCTTCCCAGCAGGGCACCAGTTGCAGCAGTTTCCCGAGGCCGCGAATACCGAATTTCTTGCCGTGTATCATCCGTCGCAGGCATCCCGTCCAGCGGAGATCGTTTTCAGAATAAAGGCTCCGACCGTCCCTGGTTTCAGGCCGGACCAGTCCGGCATGCTCATAATTTCTCAGGGTCCGCGGATGAACGCCGAGAATCCTTGCGGCAGCACCGAGGGGATAAACGGGCATATCCGGCCTGAGCGGCATTATTTTCATTTTTCGGTTTTCCATAGTTCCTCCATGATCACCGGCAAACTTCATGTCACGAATTCAGACCGTTAATGATCCTCGCTGAGATGCCCCCTGAACATCCTTTCTCCGGCAAGAAACATGAAGGAACAAAGTCCCATGCCGCCCAGGGTCACCATGACTTCATGGAGACGCGGCGCATAGAAGTGAAGCTGATCCATGCCCACAACACCCAAGCCGTGCAACTGCGGAACCACCATGCCGACCACGACCAGGTCATAGCGCATGAAGAAGATGCCGATCAGGCTGGACACGGATGCGACAAAAAGCGCGGTCAGGTTGCGGGCCCGTACCGCCATGATGACAAAAAAGGGAATAACCAGGCCGAGCATGACTTCGCCAACCCAGAAATGAATCGAATAGGGTCCGGAAAGAAGCGACTGCATGGCCTCATATTTTCCCGGAGGATGACCGCTGATGCCGGATATCATCTTCCAGGTGGCAAAAAACATGATAACCGTGATGAGCAGCGCGCCAAGCTTTGCGGTTGCCCGCAAGGCCTCTTCAAGCATCGGGCTCATCCGCCGGCCGTTTACCCGGTAGCCCAGCCAGTGAAAGAAAACCACCGCCGCACAGCCCGACATCATGGCCGAGGTAATGAAATAAATGGGCATATACGGGCCATGCCAGAACTCGCGACCGCTCAACAGTCCGAAAACAGCACCGAGATTACTGTGGGCGGCAATACCTGACACAACGCCCATCAGCCCCAGCATGCCGGCCGCCTTATGCCTCCCGATCTGGAGAAGTCCAAACTCGATCAGCATGAAGAAGAGATAGGCGCCGTAAAGGGTACCCATCCACCAGATATTGGAGGTGAGGTTGGGCGAGGTCAGATTGTAAATTGCCATGCGCCAGGGATTTTCAATCTCAAAGGCAATGACGAAAAACCCGGAGATAATGGTGGCGATGGCCATGAACACCGACCGTTTGGCAATCGGCTTGAAGGCTTCGATATTGAAGACATGGCCGATGGATGACACCAGGCACAGCCCGGTGGAGGTGACGACAAAGAAAACATAAACGGCGATCAGCAGCCCCCAGGGCACTTCCTGGGTCACACCGTAGACATGCTCATGTCCGGCGACAAACGAATGCAGCCCGAAGGCAAGACCGGCGACGGCGAGCATACCGCTCAGAACCAGTGCACCGTTATAGGGCGATGAGTGTTTGACGGCTAACCCCGCATCACCGGGAATGAAATGAGACAAAACCGAGTTCATGATATTTCCTCCTTGCAGATTTTTTTGGTGGAATACTTTTCCAGTCATATGATTTTAGAAAAAATCACTTTCCTGTTTTAAGGATTGCAGAACCGGTTTTACCTTGAGATCATAAAGTGTGTGCAGTGAAGCGCAGCCAAGCCAAAAAACGAGAAACAAGAATCCTTCCATAGTGCCCTCCTCGCAGGCGGTCAGGCAACCGCCTTCTTTTTTTTCGGATGCCGGTTGAAAATGGCGGTTTTCAACCGGCCCCCCTGAATAATTACCTTTTTTAATTTTCCCCGATTTCAACATCGCCTTTTTTCGGATTTTCAATTTCGCAAAAACATGTAAATTCAAATCTCACACTCACTACATAGCACACTCCATGCCACATTGTATCAACATGACAAACATGCAAATTCTTTTAACATTTCAACATATTAAAATAGGAAGGCCAAAAGACCCACTTGCCCGCAAAAACAAAATTGGCCAAATAACCCAATTACCAATGGGATATTTGGCCAATTCGCCAAAAATGCATATCACGGTGTCGGAAAGGAGCAAAAACGCAGGCTATCAGGCGCGACAACAATCCCCACCCGCCCGGCAGGAGGGGTCAGTCACGGTTCGGATTCTTTTCCCCGGAGAGCCGGCCGTATTGTTGCCAATAGAAACGCTTGAGACGGATCACCGCCTGCCTTCGTTTTTCCGGCAGTTGCTCCAGCAGATAGTAAAGGGTGGGCACCACCACCAGGGTGAGGAAGGTGGCCACCAGCAGGCCGAAGATGACCACCACCGCCATGGAGCGCCACCACTGGCTTGATTCACTGACCAAGGAGATGGAGAGGTCGTGGAAATCAAAGGAAACGCCGGTAACCATGGGGATCAGGCCGAGGATGGTGGTGATGGCGGTGAGCATGACCGGCCGCAGCCGGGTGGCGCCGGCGGCAACCACCGCCTCGGACAAAACCATGCCCCGCTCCCGCAGCTTGTTGGTGTAATCGAGCAGGACGATGGCGTTGTTCACCACCACGCCGGCCAGCGAAATGACGCCCACCCCGGTCATGATGATGCCGAAGGGCTGCCGGAAGAGCATCAGGCCGAGAAAGGCGCCGCCGAGAGAAAGGATCACCGAGGTCATGATGATGAAGGGCTGGCTGATGGAGTTGAACTGGCTCACCAGGATGAGAAAGATGAACAGCAGGGCCACGACAAAGGCCTTGGAGAGGAAATCCTCGGACTCCTGCTGGAACTCGAATTCGCCGGTGAACCTGGTCATGTAGCCCGGCGGCAGGGGAAGCTGTTTCAGCAGCTCCTCGGCCTGGGCCCTGGCCACCGGACCGGGCACCTTGGTTTCATCCACATTGGCCTTCACCGTCACCACCCGCTCGTTGTTAATGCGGGTGATATCGCCGATGGAGCCGCCGTATGCCACCTTGGCCATGGTGGACAGGGGCACCATGGTGCCTGCCGGGGTGGGGATCATCAGTTCGCGCAGCACGTCCACCACCCGGCGGTCGTCTTCCCGGAGCTGGACGGTGATGTCGTAGTCTTCATCCTTTTCACGGAAGGAAGAGACATCCAGGCCGTTGTAGGCGGTTTTCAAGGCAAAGCCGATCATGTCGGTGGACAGTCCGAAAAGCGCCGCCTTCTGCCGGTCCACCGTCACATGCACCGACGGGGTGCCCTCGACAAAGTCGTCGCGGATGTCCTCCACGTGCGGCACCTGGCCGACGATCTTTTTGATCTCGGCGGCAAGGCTTCCCAGCACGGCAAAATCATCGCCGGAGATTTCTATATTGATCGCCGCGCCGGTGGGCGGCCCCTCCTCGGCCGAGGCAATGGTCAGCTTGGCGCCGGGAATGTTTTTGATGCGCCTTCTGATGGTTTCCAAGGTGTCGTTGGAGGAGCTGGTGCGGTCCTTGATTTCCAGAAAACGGATGCCCACATGGTTGGGGGCATTGGGGTCAAAGGCGGTGCCGGCGCCCGCGGTGACGATCCCCTTGGTGTAGATATTCCGAATGTTAGCCTGGTCGCTCGGCCCGATAAAGGTGGAACCGTCCGCCTTTTTGTGTTCCTTCGGCAGCAGCGCCCGGCCGTATTCTTCGTCCGAAGGCTCCAGCGGCACGTCGGCTTCCGCCTGCGGGGCGGCCACCGCCAGCTCGATACGCTTGAGGATGCGGTCGATATAATCAAGGTCCGCTCCCTCCGGCACATCCAGGTTGACATACATGCCGGCCGGATCGATGTCCGGAAAAAACTCGATGGGTTTTTCCAGCCCCACGACCAGCAGCCAGCCCTGCACCATGAGCACCAGCACGGCAAAGCCGCAAAGGATGACGCTCACCGGGCGGGCAAGGGAGAAGGTGAGCAGCCGGGCGTAACTTGTCAGCCACATCCCCCGGATTTCCGCCGGTTTTTCCACGGCAACGGCCACCTCCTCCATGCTTTTCGCCGGGGCGCCGCCGTCATTGCTTTTGACCTTCATGAACAGGGAGGCAAAGGCCGGATTGATGACCAGGGCGACAAACAGGCTGGAGGTGAGGGTGATGATCAGGGTCAGCGGCAGATAGCTCATGAACTCGCCCATGATGCCGGGCCAGAAGAGCATGGGGGCAAAGGCGCCCAGGGTGGTGAGGGTGGAACCGATAACCGGATAGGCCACCTCGGAGGTGGCCCACATGGCGGCATCAAAGCGCGAGGCGCCCTGTTCCATGAAACGGTAGGTGTTTTCAATGATGACAATGGCATTGTCCACCAGCATACCGAGCGCGAGCGTCAGGCTGAAGAGCACCACCATGTTGAGGGTGATGCCGAGCAGGTAAAGGGCAGTGAAGGTGAGCAGCATGGAAAAAGGAATGGCCAGGCTCACCATCAGGGCATTGCGCAGGCCCATGGCGAAAAAGATCACCACCACCACCAGCATAAGTCCGGTGAGGATGTTGTTTTCCAGGTCCGCCACCATGAGGTCGATGTCCCGGGCCTTGTCCATGACCTTGGTGATTTCCGTGCCCTGGGGCCAGGTGGGCTGCACCCTGGCGATGTGGCGATCGATCTGTTTGCTGATGGCGATGATGTTTTCGCCGGAGCGCTTCTTGACCGCCAGGTTCACCGCCGCCCGGCCGTCCAGGCGGGAGCGGCTGGTCTCTTCCTTGAAGCCGTCCACCACCCGGGCCACATCCTTGAGATAAATCGGCTCAGCGCCATGGGTGCCGACGATCAGGCCGTAAATTTCCTCCGGAGTGGTGAACTCCCCCGGCACCCGGAGCTGGAAGCGGCCGTCGCCCATGCGGATGACGCCGCCCGAGGTGTTCTGGTTCTCGCTGACCACCACCTGCTGCAGGGCGCTGATATCCAGGCCGTAATAGGCCAGTTTTTCCGGAAAGACCTCCACCCGGATCTCCCGCTCCAGGCCGCCGGTGACATCCACCGCCAGGATGCCGGGAATGGCCTCGACGGCGTCTTCCAGATCGTCGGCGATCTCTTTCAGGCAGGGCAGGCCGCAGGTTCCGGACAGGGAAAAGACGACAATGGGCAGCTCGGAAAAGTTGACCTCAAAAACCGAAGGGTCATTCTCCAGGTCCTGGGGCAGCTCATTTTTGGCCTCGTCCACCTTGTCCTTGACGTCCTGCATGGCCTGGTCGATATCCGTGCCGGTGACGAACTCGACATTGATGGAGGAAAGACCTTCGGCGCTGATTGACTGGATCTTTTTCAGGCCGTCGAGCCCTTTCAGCTTTTTTTCGATCTCGATGGTGATGGCGGTTTCGATATCGGTGGGCGACACGCCGCGGTATTCGGTGGAGATGAAAACATTGGGAATGGAGATGTCCGGGTCGCTTTCCCTGGGCAGCACCAGGTAACAGTAGGTACCGAAGACCATGATCAGCACGGCAAGAACAACAACGGTGACGCTCTTTTTGACGGCGGTGTCGGAAACGATCATCAGCGGGGCGCTCCCAGGCCGTTCAGCAGCCTGATGACGTTGACCTGCTGGCCTGCCTCCACATCGCGCTGTCCTTCGACAATGACCCGTTCCCCGGCGGCAAGTCCGCCGGTGACCTCGGCCAGCCACTGCTCCATGATGCCCAGGGTGACCAGTCTTTTTTCGGCAACGCCGTCCTTTTCGACAAAGACATAGTGCTCATCGTTGCGGGTGAGCACGGCATAAAGGGGCACGACCAGGGCATCCTCAACCGTTTTTTTAACGATATCGGCGCGCAGGAACATGCCGGGCAGGATTTCCCCTCCGGCATTGTCCACCGCCAGCTCCAGGCGATACAAGCGGGCCTGATTTTCCGGGGATGACGACAAAAAGAATTTACGCCCCGTCACCTTCCGGTCACCCAGCGCCTGGATGGTGAACTCCACCGTATCAAGGTCGCGCACCGCCGCCACATCCGATTCCGGGATGCCGATCACCGCCTTGACCTGATCGATCTTGAGCAGCTCCGCCATGGGATCGCCGACGCTGAGCATCAATCCTTTTTTGAGGTCAAGCCGCCGGATAACCCCGGACATGGGGGCAATGACGGTGCAACGGGACAGGTTGAGGGCGGCGTCATCCATGGCGGCTTTTGCGGTGCGCAACTCGTTTTCAGCCTTGTCAAGTTCCACCACCGGGATGATATCCTGCTCAAAAAGCCGCCTGATCCTGGCGATGGTGACCCGGGCCAGATCATGGTTTGCCTCGGCCGCGTCAAGGGCGATGCGGTAGTCCGCCTCCTCGATGCGGGCCAGCGCCTCTCCTTGCTTCACCTGCCGACCTTCAATCACCAGCACCTGATCAACCGTGCCGCGGATCTTGGCCATCAATTCCAGCCTGGTCCACGGTTCGATTTCCCCGGGCAGGTTGATGCGGTCATGAATGGCGCCCGGCGCGACTTCCAGCAGCACGGCATTGACACTGGGCCGTTCCTTGGACAGGGCCGCCGCTTTTTCCGCCGTCAGTTGGGCGTTTTTCTTTTTCACCACCACGGAAAGGACGATAATCATGACGGCCAGCGTCAGCAGCAGCAGGCGGGGCAGATTGACCATGACCAGTTTGACTATCCGTCCCCGCCGGGTTTGCGGGTTTATCTCGTCGGGCTGCATAATATCACCAATGTTCGTTCGTGTCGGACGGCAGCAGGCCGTTCATGGCCTGTTGCAGAAGAAGCCGCAATGCCTCGGCCACATCGTCTTCCGTTTGCAGCCGCCCCATGTACCAGGCGGAAACGCTCATCAGGTAGAGGGCATAGAAATGGCCGCAGACAAAGAGCAGGTCCACATCCCGCCGCAGTTCGCCGCGCTCCTGCGCCTTGCGGCACATGACGGAAAGATAATCGAGATAGCGGTTATCCAGATCCTTGGACCGCTCCACCGTCAACTCCTTGGGGAAGATCATTTCCCGCAGCAGCAGACGGCCGAAATCCTTGTGACGGGTAACATAGCGGAATTCAGCCAGAAAAAGGGACGTGAGCTGCTCGATCAAGGAGGCATCGGCCCTGCTCTTTTCCGCCACCTCGGCATAAACGTGATCCAGCTCGTCCTCGCAGAAGGCCAGAAAAATCTCGCTCTTGGTCTGGAAGTAATTATAGATCGTCCCCTTGCCCACCCCGGCCGCGCGCGCCAATGCGGCGATGCTGGTGCGCTCGTAGCCCTCGTCACCGAAAAGCCGCACCGCCGCCCGCAGAATAGCCTTTCTGGTTCTGCGCTTTTTTTCTTCCCGCACACCCGCCATATCGCCTCCGGTCAAAATTCTAATCGGCGGAAAGGGCAACCGCAATCAAAAAAAATGACCGCGGTCGACTTTCCCGAAGAAACAAACCGGACCACGTCGCGGCACACTATCAGCCGCCGATTGATTTGCATGACATTTGGCCGCTGTGATACTATAAAAAAAAGGCTCGCCCTCCCCAGCGGAACAGCAAACCTCCACCTCACGAGGAACGCCCATGGCCGACCCCGCATTCATCAGCACGATTCGCCGCAACTGCAACATTTCCGATGCCAGGGACAGCGGAATTTACTCCATCTGCTCCCTCGTTCTCAAGCTGCGCAATCTTTACAAATGGGAACACGAGATTGACCCCTGGGACGAACCTGAATCCGCCGATCTCCTCGATTGGATTGAAAACAAGGAGAACCACTGGCAAAAACTCGCAACCGCGGAATATCTGCCGCTGCCCCTGAACGGAAAAGAGATTTCCCCCTGGGACACGGAGGCGGTCAACAAACTGATCCACGACAGCGGACAGGTTTACGGTGCGGGTTACGGCCGTTCGATGAAGGCTGTTTTTTTTCTGGCAGAGAAACTGCGGGAAGAAACGGTTGAGGGCTGTCCGGTGCTCATTCTCGGCCGGGAATCGGCAACCGAGCTTGCCAGCCCTTTTGCCATCCTGCAGCAGTCCGAAACCATTATTATCCGCAGGCAACCGCTGCGCAATTTTTTCTGGGACCACATTCTGGACATCCAATCGTCCCGTCGCAGACCGCTGCGGTACGCCCTTGACCGGTACGGCCTGATTCCAGACGGGCGCATGCAGCCGGAACAGATCAAAAAAAATCTCGACCGGGTCGTTGATTCGGAAATGCCCATTTTCATTCATCATGAGATAGGGGAAATGCAGCAAACAACCCTTGACGGCATCACCCTGAAAAAAATCATCAGCGCCTTTCCCCACTCCGCCATCGAATTTGTCTGCCGCTCGCTGAAAGACATCCTGGCGGACATTCATCCTCAAGGGATGATGAGTTTTATCATCAAGGAAAAAAGGGAATCATCACTCGGATTTTACGTGGGATTTCTGGACGGGATGCGCAAAGTCCTTTTCCCGCAGCTCATCCCCGCCTTTGAACGATTTCTTGAAAGCAGGGACTGGCAGCTCATTGAACAGGCCTGCGGCCATTGCCGGGCGGACATCGTCCCGCTTGCCGAAAAAACGCGCGCCATTGTCGCGAACATTGACCACATCCCCCTGGGCGAGACGGAAAAACTCCTCCACCAACAACTCCTCGACCCGCTCGGTCTCGACTCGCCTGGACAGTGACCGTGCCGCCTGTTGCCGGGCAACGGTTATGGGTTCAGCTCCGCCCCTCCAGCCCATGATAGACGTGCACCATCCAAACGGTAGCGAGAATCGGCATCAGGAGGTTGAGCAGCGGCACCAGTGTCATCACGGCAATGACAAATCCGCCGCCATACACGGCCTTTTTGTTACGCCCGGCCAATTTCCGCGCCTCGGGCTTGCCCAGATGGTAGCCTGCCGCCCCTTCAAAAAACTCGCGGCCGAGCAGATAGCTGTTGAGTGCGATGGAAACCGGAAAACCGATACCGACAAAATAAAGGGGAAGAATAAGGATGTTGAGGAAAAGGGCCCACAAGGCGAAGCCGACATCATGCTTCACATCCCCCCAGAAATGGGGTTCTCCCTGCCGCACCCTGTCGGGATAAAAGGCTGTTTCCACCTTGTGGATAATTTTTTCCTGAAATATGCCGGAAATCAGGATAACCAAGGGGGGCAGCATGAACCAGCCGGCGATGCCGGTAACGGCCCCCACCAGCCAGTTGACCAGGGTGTCAAGCCAGCTCCTTTCCAGATTGACGAGATTTGCCGTCATCCAGGAAATGGCCGTTACGGTCAAAACCACCATGATCACGGCAAGAAGCGCGCAGATGACGATGAGACCGACAAGATCCGCCTTGCGCAGGGAGGAAAAAGTCTTGGCAAAGGGAAACATCCGCGGCGCTCCTCCGATTCGGCATCACCCGAATTATTGGTTTTTTTTAAATGAAGTACGGAAAGGAAGCGGCTCTTTCGCCCCATCGAGGATTCTGCGCAGCTGCCGCAGTTCCTCCTCGGCCTCCTGCAGTTCCAGGCGCAGGGCATCCTGTTCGTTCAGCCCGGCCTGGGCCAGCGCCTTGCCGAGACGGTCCACCTTCTGCTGCGCCCGGTAAAGATCCAGGGCAATGAATCGAATCGACATACGTTACACCTCCAAACAATGCTGTCGCATAAAACACCAAACTCAGCGCCGCATCTGCTGCATCTTCTTTCTTTTTTTCTTGCAGCTGTACATGAGTTTGTCCGCTTCCCGCAAAAGCTCCTCAAAAGAGCAAGGCGCATCGGGGTCATAGGAAGTAATGCCGAAGCTCAGAGAAATTGCAAAAGGAGACGTGGAATTGCCGTTGAAAGCGGAAATATTTTCTTCCAAACGTTCAACCATTGATTTTTTCGTGCCGTTTTGCCCCTGGTCCGTTTGCAGAACGGCAAACTCATCACCACCAAGGCGGCCGATTATATCTGATGAGCGAAATGTATCCTTCAATATATTTGCCGCGGATATGATGGCCTGATCGCCTAAATCATGCCCCAAATTGTCATTTATCCATTTCAGATTGTCAAGATCGGCAAACAACAAGAACAATTTTGTTTTATTTCGCTCCGCGATTTTCATTTGCTTGCCGACAAAACCAAGAAAGCCGCGCCGGTTGAGAATTCCGGTCATTTCATCGGTTATTGACAATTTTTGCAGTTTGTTTTCCAGCTCTTTTCGCTGGGTGATATCCCGGAAAATCCCCCTTGTTGAAACGGGTTTCCCGTCCACGAACCGGCAATTAACATTGCCTTCGAGTATAATTTCTTTTTTGTTTTTGGAAAGAAAAACAGCCTCGATGTGGTTAATCGGATCACCGGACATGATGCGGGCGAATTTGTCCATGCAGTGCTGCAGGCAGTCGGGATGGAGAATGTCGACCACATTAAGATCTTTGATTTCCTCTTCACTGTAGCCTAAAATGTCACGCCAGGCACGGTTCGCATACATTATCTTGCCGTCAGGGGTAATACCTGAATCCGTGAAATTTTTGCAGTAAAAATCGTCTGTATAATCAAATAACATGTTGAAATTTAACAAAAAACATTGCAATATTCGCCTGTCTAAAAACATCACTCTGCAGGTGAAAAAATGAAACGATTTATTCTTGAACGCTCATCGGACGAATTTTATACCTCTCATTCCGGCCTGGCCCTGATCGGGCTCGGTATCAATCGCTTTACCAGCTTGAACGCCAAGCTGAAAAAGGCGATACCCGACACCAAGGACATTGCCAATACAGATGTCATTCGCAGTTATCTCGGGCTCCTCTCGCTTGGCAAAAGCGATTTCGAAGCCATTGCCGACATGAAAGACGACAGGTATTTCCAGCAATCACTTGGCATCAAAGCGGTTCCTTCGCCCGAAACCTTGCGCCAGCGCCTTGACGAAACCGCAACAGTTTTTCAGCCAATTGCTTCCTCCACCTACACGGAGTTCATCCGCAATGCCAAAGGAAAAGTAACCCCCTTGGCCATGGGTCATGTCGCCGTCGATATGGACGTCTTTTGCATGGACAACTCCGGCACCAAAAAAGAAGGTTCCAAGCATACCTATCACGGTTATGACGGCTATGCGCCAATAGCCGCCTACATGGGAGAGGAAGGCTGGTGTATTAATCTTGAGTTCCGGGAGGGCAGCCAGCACAGCCAAAACAATTTTATTCCTTTTCTGCAGGAAACCATCTCCCGTGCCAAGTCTTTAACCAAAAAGTCACTGTTATTCAGGCTTGACTCCGGACACGATGCTGTCGAGACCCGAGCAACGCTTTATGGCCACAAAAAGGTCGATTACATCCTGAAATGGAATCCCCGCAAGCAGGACCTTCCCGCCTGGCTGGCCCGTGGGCTGCAAGAAGGAGAAGTGAGCGAACCACGACGCGGCAAACGGGTTGCCGTATTCAGTTTCAACCAGCTTCAGGAGCACGAGGGCAAGGAGTTCAGTACCCGCCTGATCGTCCGCGTGATTGAACGTACCATTGACAAACGCGGCCAGTTGCTGCTGGTGCCGGATATAGAACTTGAGGGCTGGTGGACATCCCTTTACCTGCCGGAAAAAGAGATCATCAAGCTCTACCGGGACCACGGCACAAGCGAGCAGTTTCACAGCGAATTTAAAACCGACATGGATCTTGAGCGGTTGCCTTCGGGAAAATTTGCGACCAATTCCTTGATCATGTCCTTGGCCGGCTTGGCTTATAACATCTTGCGGTTTATCGGCCAGCTTGGCCTTCTCGGTGATCGCTCACCAGTGCGCCACTCGGCAAAGCGCAGGAGAATTCGTACCGTTATTCAGGAACTCATGTACCGTGCAGCCAGACTGATTGAGACCGGCAGGAAACTGAAGCTGCGGTTCAGCCGCCACTGTTGCGCATTTGACTCGTTTCAGGCCGTTTATAACCGGCTTGCCTTTGGCTAATGCAAGAACAGAAGAGAAATTTGCCGGAAAGTGGCTGAACAGCAGGCCCTGCCGGGAAAATACGCCTAAAAACAGGCAAATATAGCAATTTTTCAAAGAACAACGGGGACGATGTCCCAATTTACCAGCAATATGCTGGCAATATATAAATTTCTGGCGGTCGCGGTGTTGAAATTTTTTCGCGCCCCACAATTTTCAGGGAGAATCCGGGATACCTCACGGATTCAGGTAATACTTTGAATAATATCCGACGAGTTTTCAAAAAGGTCCCTGTATTTCCTTTCACTTTCCAGAATGGCCTGGTCCGCAAGTGCCTGCTCTGTTATATCTTTAAGTATCGCGACATACGACTTGCGCTTATCCACATCAACAGCAATCAAATCGATAACGACATATTTATTATTGATATATGTCGTTATTTTTTCGTTTAAATATTTATTATAATTACTCAATATATTTTCTTCTATTTCCTTGGGAATTGCTGAAGAAAACATGTCAATAAAACTCCCGCCCAACACTTCTTCTTCCTTAACATTAAGTATCGATAAAGCTTGTTTATTCAAATAAATAATTTTGTTATTTTTTGTAAATTCAATAATACCTTCACTCATATTATTGACCACAAAGTCTCGATGGCGCAATAAAGTCAAAAGCTCTTTTGTTACCTGCCTGCTATAGACACCATCAGTGCCGATAATTTTTTTAGGAGCGGGATCTTCATTTTTTTTATCAAAATTTTCTATAGCATGAGATATATGTTTTGATAATTCCTTGAATGGTCCTTTCGCAATAAATGCATCAGCATTGCACGCGAATAATATTTCACTTTCTTCTTCAAGAGCGGTTGCGGATAAAACAATCAAAAAAACATCATCAAATTCCGGTTTACTGCGGATAATCCGGCATATTTTACTTCCCCGAATATTCGGCATTACCAAATCGATAAAAACAATATCAGGTTTGGTTGTTTTAAGTATTTCCAGCGCATGAAGTCCGTCCAGGGCCGTTACGACCTCGTGGCCTTTTTTTTCAAGAAAATCGGACATCAGCTTCAAAAATACCGGGTTATTATCAACAACCAGTATCACTTTCTTCTTCATTTCCGCTTCTTCCAGTTTATGCATTCATTGTGAGGTGCCCGAACCCGGTTCTCATGAGGTATCGGTCCGCAACGGATAGCCTGACGGGTGATAAAAAATTTTACTCATCACTTCATACCCCGAAATTTACGTCTTTGTCCACCATTAAGGAAACGGATATCTTGAAATACCTGACAACATCACAGCGCCGATCGACCGTGAGGAAAAAAATAGCTGTGGAGATTCTCCGTTGAACAGGATAGTGTAGTGGCGGGATTTTTCACATTGACACGAATTTCGTTTTCCCCACCTCATGACCATCGACCCAAACGGCTGGACCGGAAAAATTCTGCGCATCGACCTCACCCGCCGGGCAATTGATATTGTCCGGCCGTCGGTCGAGGTATACCGGAAATTCATCGGAGGCAAGGGGTTGGCAGGCTTGTTCCTGCGGCCCCAAGTGACCCTGCCCTGGGATCATCCGGACATGCCCCTGCTGCTCTTCACCGGGCCGCTGGTGGGAACCGCCGCACCCACCTCCGGCCGCTCTACCGTCATGTCCCGTTCCCCCCTGACCGGCGCGGTGGCGGACACCTCGGTGGGCGGCCGTCTTGGTTTTGAGCTGAAGCGGGCCGGCTGGGACGGCATCATCATCACCGGCAAATCCCCTGCCCCCTGCGGCATTGAAATCGAAAACGACACGGTGCGCATCACGGATGCCACGCCCTACTGGGGAAAGGGCACGGACACAGTTTTCCGCTCATTTGCCGATGGCAAAGGCTCGGTTGCCGCCATCGGCCCGGCGGCGGAAAACGGCGTCGCCTTTTCGTCGCTCATCGTTGACCGCCACCATGCCGCCGGCCGCTGCGGCATCGGCCTCTGCCTTGCCGCCAAACAGCTCAAATATCTGACAATCCACGGCACCGGAAAAATCATGGTCCATGACCGGGAGGAGCTGCGGGCAGCCCGGGAAGAAATCCTGCGGCTCACCGCCGCCTCCCCCATTCTCATGGGCCGGCAGGGTTTTTCCTGCTTCGGCACCGGTTCGATTTACGACCTGATGGATTCCCGGCGCATGATGCCCACCGACAATTTCCGCAAGACCCATTTTGACCGGGCCGGTGAACTCAATGCCCATGCCTACAAGGAGTCCTACGATCCCGCCAAGCACGGCTGCATGGGCTGCCACATTCGCTGCAAAAAAATTGCCCGCCGGGGGGCGATGCACGGCGGTTCCATGCCGGAATTTGAAACCATGTCCCATTTTACCGCGCTCATCGGCAACACGGACATGAACCTTGTCATGCAGGCCAATCGATTATGCAATCAGTACGGCATGGACACCATTTCCGCTGCCGCCACCCTGGCCTGTTATCGGGAAATGTCGGGCATGAAGGATCTGAGCGGGGAGCTGCTTGACCTGCTGGAGCAGATCGGCAACGGCACATCGGAACTGGGCCGCGAACTGGGCCGGGGATCGGCCCGCTTCGCCGCTGCCCGCAACCAGCGGGAAAAATCAATAAGCGTCAAAGGGCTGGAACTGCCGGCCTACGATCCCAGGGGCGCCTACGGCATGTCGCTCGCCTACGCCCTGTCGACCCGGGGCGGCTGCCATCTGCGCGCCTATCCGGTCAGCCACGAAATTCTCCGCAAACCCGTTGCCACCGACCGCTTCACCTTCAGCGGCAAGGCGCGCATCATCAAAATCGCCGAGGATCAGAACGCGGTGGTGGATTCCCTCACCGCCTGCAAGTTCATCTTTTTCGCCGCGGGTCTTGAGGAATACGCCAAGGCGTACACCGCGGCCACCGGCGTGCCGACCAGCGCCCAGGAACTGCTCAAGGCGGGAGAACGCATTTATTATCACGAACGGATCATGAACAGTTTAAACGGCTTCACCGCAACGGACGACGACCTGCCCCGCCGTTTTTTCACCGAGGCCGGAACCAGCGGCAACTCTATTGCGATCAAGCCCCTTGACCGCAGTGCCTTCCTTGCGGCGCGGGCCCGCTACTACCGCATCCGGGGGCTTGACGAAAATGGGCTGCCGACAAAGGAAAAAAGCCGGGAACTGGGACTGGAATGGACGCGCTCGTAAAAAAATACGCCGCCAGGATGATCACGGCGGGTCTCGCGGAGAATCCCCTGATCTGCGGCATTGACGACGAAGTCATCTGGAACCGGGAGGACGGGGATATCGTCATCCTGCAGCAGGTGCTGGACGACATGAACATCAACTCGCTCATCTGCGCCGAACCGGCCGAGCCGTACCTGACCATCCTGAAATTTCTCACCAGCCGTCACCCGGAGTGCATCACCCCGCGAGACTGCGAGACCCGCACCTTTCTCCACGATCTGCCGGTGACGGACACATTTTCGACCGAGGTCATCCTCGCCCGGCTGCGGCAACGGAAATCGGTCATTGTTGCCGGGGGAAGCGCCCTGCGCATCGTCACCTTCGGCACCGTCAGCCCGGAACAGGCCTTCGTCACCTTCAGTTCCGTCTGCTTTGCCGCCTTTGTCCTTTTTTTTTCAAGCTGTCTGGCCGATGCCAAAACCGGTGCCGCTACACCTGAGCAGCAGGTCGCCTTCAGGCGGGCCGCTTCACTGCTTGATGAAGCACGCACCAAGGCCCCGAAACTGCTCACCGGCCCCTTTACGAAAGAGTCTGATGTCTATGCGGCAATCATCGAGGCAGGCCGCTGCACGGTGGAGTACGGGCTGGTCGACTCCTATTTCGGCAACATCTCCTATCGACTGGATGAAACGATCTACATCAGTCAGACCGGCAGCTCCCTGGACGAACTGGCCGGCTGTATCGACCCCTGCCCCCTGGACGGCTCTTCCTGCAGCGGCATCACCGCCTCCAGCGAACTGAGCGCCCACAACGAAATATTCCTGCGCACCGACAACCGGGCCATCCTGCATGGCCATCCCAGGTTTGCCGTTATTTTGTCCATGGACTGCGACCAAAAGGACTGTCCGGACCGGGAACGCTGCCACACCAAGTGCTCCCGGCAGCGGTTCATCAACGACATCCCCATTGTGCCCGGCGAGGTGGGCACCGGCCCCACCGGACTCTGCAACACCCTGCCCCCGGCCGTTATCAACCGGCGGGGCGTCATCGTCTGGGGCCACGGGCTGTTCACCGTGGCGGATGATGATTTCAACCAAGCGTTCAAACACCTGCTTGATATTGAAAACATGTGCCGCAGGGAATACTTCGCCCGCATCAGTCGGACCGGACGCCGTTCCGGCGGCTGACTCCTGAATTCCGGCTCCGGATCAGTCCCCCCGCAGAAACAGGCACATGTATTCGCGTTCCGCCGCCGCCAGTTCCGTGGTTTTTTCCCGCAGCAGCATTTCAATAAAGTCGCGATGCCGCTTGAGGTCGAGATGGGTTTTCACCCTGGCCTGGACAATGGAGAGGTTAAATGGTTTTCTGATATAATCGACCGCGCCCATCTCCAGCGCCTTTGTTTCATCCCGGTCATCGATTCTGGCGGTGAGAAATATAATGGGAATGTCCTGGATGGCGGACTGCGCCTTTGCCTTGCGGCAGACTTCGTACCCGTCCATTTCCGGCATCATGACATCAAGCAGAATCAGATCGGGCCGGGGCATATCGGCCGCCCGCTCCAGGGCATCCGGCCCGTTGGTCGCCACCACCACCTCATAATTCGCCCGCAGCGCCTGGGCCAGCATTTTGATATTAATCGGCTCGTCATCAACGATCAAAACAACCTGTTTCCGGTGCCCTGTCTTCATCTATACCCCTCGCCCTTCCCCTGGGAGTTCAATTTTTTCCTTCAGTCGAGACAGCACCTCATCCGCCCGGTTGAAATCAAACCTGTCGAGATGTCCGCCGAGATCAGCCAGCAACTCCGCTGTTGCCAAGGAAGACAACTGTCTTTTCAGGACGAGAAAACAGTCCTCGGCCTCGATATTTTTTTCCCTGATCAGCTTTGCCAGCTCGGCAAGTGTCTGCTGAACAGCCGCCCCGTCGTGAGGGGGCGAGTCATGGTTATCAGGAGGTGCATCGTTCTCCTTTGTCGCAACCAAACTGATTGCCCCTAGCACCTCGACCAGTGCCGCCTGAAAAGCGTCCAAGCCCGTGTCAACCTCCTCCAGCCGGCCTGTTTCCGCCGCCTTTTCAAGGACATGGGCTGCTTCCCGCAATCTTTCCGCCCCCAGATTGCCGGCTATGCCTTTGACGGTGTGGGCAAGCAACATCGCCTCAGCCGTTTTCCCGCCCGCAAAGAGCATTCCAAGTTTTTCCGCCGCACCGCCGTATTCCCCGGCGAGATCATCCAGCAATTCAACATACAGCCTGCTGTTGCCCGCCAGCCGACGCAATGCGACCGCAACATTCAACCCCGGCAGGGTTGCGGGCAATTGCGGCCCTGCCGGCGGTGAAGGTTTTTCGGAAAGAACGACGCGGTCTTTCCCATTCGTTCTTTCCGGCGGGGCAAGCCACTTTTTTAAGGTCAGAAACAGCTCTTTTTCCTCAACCGGCTTGGCGACAAAATCGTTCATGCCGGCCTTGATGCACTTTTCCCGGTAGCCGTCCAGGGCATGGGCGGTCATGGCAATAATGGGCAGACCATGCCGGGCGGGATCCGCCCGGATCGCCGCTGCCGCCTCAAATCCGTCCATCACCGGCATCTGCACATCCATCAGAACAGCCTCATACCGCCCTTTGCCCACCGCCTCCACCGCCTCGCGCCCATTGCCCGCCACGTCGAAACAAATGCCCGCGCCTGCAAGAATTTCACCGGCAACCTTCTGGTTGACGATATTGTCCTCAACCAGCAGAATGGCCCTGCCGCTGAAATATCCCGGTTCAATGATTTGTTCATCACTCAGCTCAGCACCGCCGAAAGCTTTCTGGTCCGACTGCTGCCCGCACAATTCCAAAATGGTCTGAAAAAGCCGGGAGCGCTTTATCGGCTTACTCAAAAAGACATCCACCGCTTCGGTTGCCGATTTCTCAAATTCCTCCTCATGGGGAAGGGATGAAATCATGATAATCGGCACATCCGCAAGTCCCGGGGTCCGGCGTATTTTTTCAGCAATGCCGATGCCGTCCATTCCTTCCATGATGAGATCGGTAATCACCAGGTCGAAACACATCGGACCGTCGGAGGAAGCACGCAGATAGCCGCCCGCCTCTTCGCCGGATGAAGCGGTGGTTACCCGGCAGCGAAACGACTCCAGCGTCTTGCGCAACATCTGCCGCACCACCATATTGTCATCAATAACCAGCACGCGCAGCCCGCCAAGACGTTCCGGCAACAGCAGTTTCTGTTCAGGCTTTTCGTGCTGCAACGGAAATTCCAAGGTAAAACCGAAGGTGCTCCCCTTGCCGGGTTTGCTGAGTACCGTGATGTCACCGCCCATCATATTGACGAGCTTTTTACTGATGGTCAGTCCCAGCCCGGTGCCGCCGTGCTTTCTGGTGGTCGAGGTATCCGCCTGGACAAACGACTCGAAGAGGGTGGCGATTTTATCCGCCTCGATGCCGATGCCGGTATCCTTGACTTCAAACTGCAAGGTCACTGTGTCCGCTGTTTTCGCCTGACAGCGGACCGAGACGATAATTTCCCCCGTATCCGTAAACTTGACGGCGTTGTTGACCAGATTGACCAGAACCTGCTTCAGGCGCAGCGGGTCGCCGATGAGACGGCAGGGGATATCGTCCTCCAGGGAGACACACATCTCAACATGCGGTTTTTCGCCGATCCTATGGCTAAACAAATCCGTCAGGCCTTCCATTTCCGCGGCCAGGGAAAAACCGGTTTCCTCAATGCGGAGCTTACCCGCCTCAATCTTTGAAAAATCAAGAATTTCATTGATAATACCCAGCAACGACTGACCTGAATCCCGGATAACATTGAGATAATTTCTGACCTTCAGCGGCATTTCCTGCTTCAAGGCAATGCCGCTCATGCCGATAATGGCATTCATCGGCGTTCGTATCTCATGGCTCATATTGGCCAAAAATTCCGACTTGGCCTTATTGGCGTTTTCCGCCTTTTCTTCCGCCAGTTTCCGTTCAAAGGCCTCCTGCTCAAGATGTCGGTTGACCAGCTTGAGATCGGACGTCCGTTCTTCGACCTGTAATTTCAACTTTTGCGCATAGGCATCCTGAATTTCCTTTTTTTCCTCCTCCATCAACCGGAAACGGTCGGTCAAGCCCATGAAGAGTATGATGACCTCCCAGGCAGACCCTATCTGCAGGCCATTGGCGGTAAAAAAATTATTGGGCAGCAGGCCGAAACTTTTCAGGGCATAGACAACGACGCCGATCAAAAAGGCAATCCAGGCAACGGAATAAAAAATGGCGGGCCGATGGCCTTTCACCGCGCAGACGATGCCGGCGAAAATCAGCACGAAAACCGACAGACAAAGGCTCGATGATGCGCGGATACTCACCGGATAACTGGCAAAAGGAGAAATGACGAGGCCGACTACCGCCAGCACGACGATCGCCAGCAAGAGCTTGTCGAGCCTGGGCACAAGCTTTGCGGTATCCAGGGCCTTGCGGGTGAACAGGGTGGCAAAGAGAAAGGAAAAGAAGATAAAAAACGGGATATTGTTGTTTGCCCACCAGATGGAATCGGGCCAGAGATATTGAAAGGCCAGGCCATTGAGGTTGAGCTGAAACAGCATGTATCCGCCGATGAAGAGGACGTAATAAAGATAGGTAATATCTTTCAGGGTCAGATAAAAAAACAGGCTGAAAAAAAGCATCGTTACCAGGATGCCGTAGTAAAGGCCCAGCAGGGACTGTTCGAAAGAGATCCTTTCCGCAAGGGCGGTGGTTGACAGGAGGGTGAGCGGGAAATTCATCGAACTGGTCGTTTCACAGCGCATGAAAAAGGTTTTCTGCTGGAACGGCTCGAGCTCAACGGGAAAAATAAAATTTCGGAACTGAATATATCTTTCCTTAAACGGCAGAAAGTCACCCGCCTGCATCACCTTATAGCCCCCGGAGATGGGGATATACAGGGCTAAGTGGTCAAGCAGGGGGTAGCCGACCTCGATGAAATGTTTCGTCGATTCCGACAGATTGCTTTTCACGGTAAATTTCAACCAGTAGGCGGAATCGGTGAAACCGAAACCGGGGGTCTGTTCATTTGACGGAATAAACCTGCCGGCCGTTGCCTCAAGGGCAACCTCGGCAATGGTCATTTCGCCGGTGGGATCCTGCAGAAAATCAAGATGCATGCCGAGGGAGACAATCTCCGTTTTTTCGGCAAGCACCACCGGAGGCGCGGCATGCAGATGAGACGGCAGCGACACGCCGCAGCAAAGCAGCACCAGGAGAAAGAACGGCATGATGCGCGGGGAAAAGCCGTCAGTCCGGCGCGATGTAATGATATTTGTCGTTTTCAGAAGATGATGCCTCGCACAACGCTTTTTTTTCCGCCACCCTGCGGGCCTGTAAAGAATTTTGTGTAAATGGTTTTCATTTTTAATTTTCAATATGCAGGCATTCTGTCGCCGAACAAGATTGAAAAGCGGTTCAAGGCAGCCTTCCAGTCTCTGATTGGCATAGTCCATTTTTTGGCGATATTGTTCAGCGCCATGTAAAGCAGTTTAAGCATCGACTCGTCATTGGGAAATGAACCCCGGTTCTTGGTAACTTTGCGCAGTGACATGTTCAACGACTCAATAGCATTGGTGGTATATATCACCTTGCGTATCTCGGGCGAATACGCAAAAAATGGGGTGATTCTTTCCCAATTTCTTCGCCAGGATTGGCCGATGGACGGATGCGTTTTGTCCCATTTTTCTTCAAAGGTCATCAGTTCCATTTCGGCCTGCTCGGCTGTTGGCGATTGGTAAATGGCCTTGAGATCCGCAGCCACCTCTTTGCGCTGTTTCCATGAGACATATTTCAGGGAATTGCGCACCATGTGGACGAGACAGAGCTGGACCTGGGTGAAGGGGAAAACCGTCTCAATGGCTTCAGGAAAACCCTTGAGGCCATCGACGCAGGCAATGAAAATATCCTGCACGCCACGGTTTCTTAGCTCAGTCACTACCTGCAACCAGAACTTGGCGCCCTCGTTTTCGGCAACCCACATTCCCAGGACATCCTTGACGCCGTCCATGGTGATGCCAATAGCCAGATAGACCGCCTTGTTCTTAACATGCCCATTGTCGCGCACCTTAACCCGGATAGCGTCCATGTAAACAATGGGATAAATGGGGTCCAACGGGCGATTTTGCCAAACTTTAACCTCGTCAGCAACGGCATCGGTGACCGTTGAAATCAGGGTGGGAGAGACATCAACTCCGTAAATGTCTTCCAAGTGCCCCTGAATCTCCCTGGTAGTCATCCCTCGGGAGTAGAGAGAGATAATCTTGTCGTCAAAGCCGGGAAAGCGGGTTTGCCCTTTGGGAATGATGACCGGATCGAAACTGCTGTCGCGGTCGCGCGGGACCTCAATCGGCATTTTACCGAAGTCGCCCTTGATGGTCTTTGCAGAGTTACCATTTCGGGCATTACCGCCTTTGGTGACGATGGTTCCATGTTTTTCGTGGCCCAGGTGGACGGTCATTTCCGCCTGTAACGCCCGCTCCAGTAAGGCCTTGGTGAGCTGCTTGAGCAGCCCGTTTTCACCGATCAGTTCTTCGGGCTTCTGGTAATTGTAGTCGGCAAGTAAACGATCCAAAATTTCTTTATCAATGGCCATATGAGCTCCTTTTTAAAGGGTAGTTTTTTGACTTACTCAGTCATAGCCATTTACACAAACTATTTTACACCCTCCACCCTGCAGGCCGCCCCCTCTTTTTCGTTTTGAGGAGTCTACCGGTAAGTACCCGGGCAAAACGGCTGCCGTGTCAATCAGCGCCCTCGAGCTTCTTCCCGTCGCCTGAATTGACTTGATATACCGGTTCTTATTCTATAAGTTGATCAAGCTCGATCGCCAGGGCGTTAAAGAGACGGAGTTGGTTTAATAGTTTATTGAACCTTATTAAACCAACTCCGTCTCTTCGCGTCCCCTCATCAGTCTTCATTCTTTTTCCGCTGCGGTAATTGCAAAATTATAAAGCCGCCAATGACAAGCCACCTTTGTAAAACCAGCTTTTCTAAGCCAAGCAAAATGGTTTGCAAGGGTCATCGGATGGTCTTTTTCCATGTGCTTGGAATACCAGAACTCAGGATCTTCTCTTTGGGATTTCATGAATTCTTTCCAATGGGCGTATTGGTCCCGAACGACCGCGTAATCTTCGTCAATGATTATGTCCCTGGCCAGAAACAGTCCACCAGGGTTCAATGCAGAGTACAAGGTCTGATAGAATTTCTCCCTTTCTTCCCAAGCGAGATGGTGCAATGTGAGGCCGGCGATAATTACATCGTACCCTTTGCCGATTGAGTCGATACGGTAGTCCCCCTGCCTTAGCTCAAATCGCCCCGCATAGTTTGACAATTTACTTTCAAACGCATCCAGCATTTTCGCTGTCAGATCGAAACCGACTACGAACGAGAGAGGAAGTTTCCGAAGTACCAACTCGGACAAAACTCCATTCCCGCAGCCCACGTCGAGAACATGATAGTCTTTATCTCCTTTTGGCAACAGATCGTAGATTATTTCATGCTGCTCAAGATATTGCGGAACGAGCTTGACCATTAACTTTTCATACTCGTCTGCCTGCTTGGCAAAGTGCTCTTCAACTTGCTCTTGCCTCATAATTTTTCCCTTCATAAGAAAGCATAATACGGGGAGTTAAAATCGAAAGCGGTGTTTGCGGGAGATTTGAAAAAATAAATGACGTATCCTGTTGGAACAGTTCGCCAAAACTTAAATTCCAACAAAAAAGAATACGTCATGAACAACAGTAAAATTTTAGAACTAAAAAAGCCAGCGGAAATATCTGCCTTATTAAACCATCCGGCGATTTCCACCCTGGGTAACTCTGTGCGGAATTCAGGGGCTATTGGCAATGCTGGGCACGGGGTGGCCCTACTGCCGGCGATGGTTATCATCAAGGGGAAACACGTTAGGCGTTTCCCTTATTTCCCAGACAAGTATCTGTCGGATCATTTTGAAAGACCATCGTTTTTGTGAACCAAAAAAAATTTGACAAAGTACCACATTGTCGCGATACAAAATTTAGAATTGTGGGCAAAAACAACATCTATACGACATTTTGCCATATATGGGAGGGCCGGCAAGACGATTTTTCTGGTGGCAGAGCGGGAGTGCAAAGGCTGCTGCATTGATCCTGTCACTGCATCGACAAGAGAGAAGGAGATGAAACATGAAAAAAAAGAAGAAGTTGCGATGGTTGCAGACCTATGCGCAAAGGGTCGCCCTGGGGCTGGGTGCGGGTTGCGCCTTGGTGATTCTGATCGGAATCACGCCGGTATTCGCCGCTGACAGCGAAACGTGTGCCGGGTGCCATGAAACCGCGGTTGCCGACTTCAACGCCTCCTTTCACGCCCGGGCCTGGCAAGGAGCCAACGGCTGCCAGGCCTGCCATGGCAATGCTGATCAGCACCTGGAAGAGTCAAGCAAGGAGGCCATCATATCCTTTGCCAAGGATGGTGGACGTTCTGCTGAAGAGCTGGCCGCCCAGTGCCTGAACTGTCACTCGTCGTCAAGTCAGTTGGCCTTTTGGGAAAACAGCATGCACAACACCGCCGGACTCTCCTGTGGCTCGTGTCACAGCGGCCACTCCAGTGAGCCCATGAACCTGAAAGTCGGGCAGACGGAACTCTGTTTTTCCTGCCATCGGGACATTCGCTCCCAGTCCAACCGCCAATCCCACCATCCCATTGTCGAGGGTAAGGTCTCATGCAGCGACTGCCATGATCCCCACGGCGGCTTCGGCAATAAGATGATCAAGGCGGACAGTGCCAACGACCTCTGCTACTCCTGCCATTCCGACAAACGCGGACCCTACATGTGGGAACATCCGCCGGTGGAGGAAAACTGCATGACCTGCCATACGGCGCACGGCAGTAACCACAACAAGCTCCTGACCCGCAAGACCCCGCATCTCTGTCAGAGCTGCCATGACTGGACCTTTCATCCCAGCACCGCTTATAACGACAGTGGCTCCTTTTCGAACGGCACACCGACTCGCCAGCTTGTCGGACGTAACTGCTTGAATTGCCACAATAACATCCACGGCAGTAACGGGGCTCCCTCACTGGGACTCCGGTACGTGCGATAGAGGAGGGATGAAGATGAGTGAACAGAGCCAAGAGAGAAAAACCATGAAAAAAATATATTTTCCGGTAGCTGTCATGCTGGGCCTGCTTGTGCCGATGGCAGCGGGCGCCGAGGAAGCACAGCTGGGTGGCGAAATTGAATTGACTCCTCAACTGGTTGATATCAACGGCAGCACGGCCAAGTTCCAGGAGTATCGCGACCGGGATGACGGCATTTACGGCAATCTCCGCCTCTGGCAGGAGTCGGAGAATTTCTTTTTCCGGCTTGATGCGGAAAATATCTCCTATGACGATCAGAGCTATCGTTTAAAAGGGGGCAGCCACGGCAAATATAAGTTTAACCTCTATCATGACGAGATTCCCCATAACATCACCTTTGATGCCCGGACCCCTCTGGCCGGGGCCGGCACGGATCGCCTGGTGTACAGCGGCGCCCCCCCCCCTGAACAATCCTGACCCTGACGACTGGAACACCTTTGACTACCAAATAAAGCGCGAGAAGCAGGGTGGCGGACTGCGTTTTGACCTGCTGAAGCCCTTTTATCTGGATGTTTCCTTTAATCATGAAAACCGGGATGGCATCAAGCCGGCCGGCACCTCCTGGAATCTGGTGCCAGGGGGTGGAACCAGAAGGGTAATGGAGATGCCGGAGCCGGTGGATTATGCCACCGACAGTCTGTCCACCGAGATTGGTTATGCCCTGGATCCCTTCTATGCGGCGTTGTCCTATCAGTACAGCACCTTCAATAACAGCAATGAATGGCTCCACTACATGCACCCCAACTCCGGGGCCATGGAGGGCTTTTCCCTGGCGCCGGACAACGATTATTACAAGTTCAACTTCAAGGGCAAGGCCAAGCTTCCCCTGCGCAGCGCCCTGAGTGTCGGGGCAGGCCGGGGTGTCACCGAGGGGGAGACGGTTCTGCGTGATCAGTATCTAAGCGACATCGGTGTCCCGGTGGCGGTCAACTACTCAGACCCTGTTTTTGACGGCAAGCTGGTGACCACCAATTATGACACGGTCCTGACCAGCCGGCCGCTGAATTTCCTCAACACCCGACTCTTCTATAAGTATTACGAGAAGGAAAACCGCTCGGACGAGATAATCATCGATAGCACCTATCACAATCATCTCTTCGGCTATGAGCAACGCTCCTATGGCGCCGAGGTCGGCTTTCACCTGCCCCAGCGCGTCACCCTGACCCCCTCTTACAAGAATGTCAAGACCGAGCGTGATCGGGGCGATCTGATCGAGACTAAGGACAAGATCTATGGGGTGAAGGCCATCTGGGCCGGCTTTGATTTTCTGACGGTCTCCGCCGGCTATGAACGGCTGGACCGGGATGCCGACTGGCAGCAGCTCACCGTGGTAACCGGCAACCAAGCCACGGCGGACGGCATTGAGCCTTTTGTCCGACGTTTTGACGCGGCGCCCCAAGACAGGGATACCTACCGGTTCACCTTGGATTTGTATCCCATGGACAATCTCAGCGTGGTGCTGGGTTATCGTTATATGGAGAGCGAATACACGGATACCATCCTGGGTCTGCGCGACGAAGAAAATACCATGTATGATATCTCGGCCGATTACATCCTGGGCCAGGTCACTCTGGCCGGTTATTTCGCCTATGATATAACCGAGGCTTACCAGTACCAGCGGCGCCTGAATGCCTTCCCTTACAATCCCGATCCCTCCCTGGGCTCCATCGCCGGCAGCTACAACTGGAGCGTCGAGGATGAGTTTGACAACTATGATTTCGGCGTCTCCGCCCAGGTTGTGGTGGTGCCCGACAAGTTACAGCTCAAGGCACAGTATGACCATGTCCGCTCAGACGGTAAGGGAGACATGACCATCTATGACGCCGCCTCAGTGCCGGCCGGCTATGATAACAACACCATTGATTTTGAAAACTGGGATGATTACAAGAAGAAGTCCCTGCAGATCAAGGCAATCTACACGGTCAACCCGAAACTCACCACCACGGTGGGTTATGCCTACGAGCGTTATCGCTATAGTGACGCCACCCTGGATGACTATGACTACCGGGTCGCCTCTGACGATTACCTGACCGGTGCCTATGCCGATTCATCCTATGAGGCCAATGTGGTCTTTGCCACCATGAAGTATTCCTTTTAGGGGAATCTTAGGGATGGTTGGTTAGCCAAAAAAAGGCGGCCGATGCAAAAAAGCATCGGCCGCCTCGCGTTTGGCTACCCCGTGGTTGGTGAATTCAAATATAGGTTGGCCAAGTCTCTTTTATTGCCCTCCTGCGAATAAACCTGCCCTGCCGGCCGTCTGCAGGTCCGGCATACCCATGCCGACGCTATCTGGGATGATCAGCCCTGATATGCCGGTGCGGGCCATCACATCAGGGAATATCAACAGGAGACAAGAGCGGCGGCGACAATCAAAGGGAGACGACAAGGCACGAATCAACCGTCGCAGGCTTGCAGGGCAACCTCAAGAAAATCGGGACGGAGATGCAGTTTATCAAGATGATATCTGCCGTTTGCGCTGAGTTCACTATTGGCCGTATGCCGGAAAACATCCAAAAAAAGAATGCCCTTTTCTTTTGTTTTCCCGGACAAATACAGATTATAATCTCGTACTGTTTCGAGATAGCTCCTTTTGTCTTCAGCGGCCAGCTTGGCGAATTTCACCTTGTCGGGCGCGGGAACTCCCGCGATAATGGGCACTATTTCTTTCTGTTGCGCCCTGGTGACGACAAAATCCAGGTAGCCGTCCGCTGTTGCCCGCATGATCTCTTGTGCGTCGGCATTTTTTCCCCGGCAATGATGAAAAATTCCTTCATCGCACCTGCAATCGATTTCCCCTATCATAAAAACAACATGGGAACCCGGGCGGAGAGCGGCAAGATTTTTTTCAAAGGCAAGTTTGAATTTATTCGGCCCGTTTTGGGCCAAATGCCATGCCTTGACCCCCATAATGAGATGCGATCTACAGAGATACCTGCGGTCATGAAATCGGACAAGTCGGTTTGCCGGAGAAAGACAGTGGCTGTCACCGACAATATGGAGAATTTCGGGATGGGGCCCCTCGGCCGGCGAGGCGATTTCCCCGGCAAAAGGTTGTAGCGCTTCCAGGAAGACATAATAGGCCTGCCTGTGTTTCATGTAATCGGCATTGGCGACAAAAATGGTTGTAAAAATTTTGTCCCGCAAGAAATGCAGCGATTGCTCATAGGCCGGGATGTCACCCGTGATCCATGCGCAAAGTGCTTTTGAAACAGTAACATCGATTCGATGTTCGTTATCGAGGGTGGTGTCGGCAAGAAGCGTGTTGAGTCGCGCCAGGTTCTTTTCAGCCCCTTCCTCGATGAACATTGCTTCGGCATAATAGATGGCTGCCTTGGGATTATTCGGTTCAACCGAGAGCGCCCGTTCATAAAAACGGATGGCTCTGTGCAGATCCCCCTGCTCAAGAAAGAGAAAGCCCTTATTCAGCAGGGCATTGAAAGAGCGCGCATCCTTGCCGAGCAGGAGATCATACAGCGCCAGGGCCTCGTCGAATTTCTTTTCCTCAACCAGCAAATTGGCCAGATTATTGAGACAAACCGAATTTTGCGGATCAGCGGCAACACTTCGCCGCAAATAGCGGATTGCCTCGGTTCTATTCCCTTCCCGTCTGCAGCACGTGCCGAGATTATAATTTGCTCCGGCATGAAACGGATTTATTTGCAGGGCTTTTTTGTAGTATTCTTTTTCCTTGTCGCAATCTCCGGCAAGTTTATGCAATACTCCCAGAAAATTACACAACTCATAATCAGCCGGATGTATCGCAAAGGCCTGTTCATAAAAATGAATGGCTTTCGTGTAATTACCCTGCCGATAACTGATATCGCCATGTTTTCTCAAGGTAACGGCAGCGCTGTCCGGTGCTGCCTTTTTCTTGTTTTTTTTCAGTTTCTTCGGGTTCATTGTCGTGCTGTCTCGCGAGGAACCTTCACGGTCCACAGCCAAGGTCGACAATAAAAAAAGGGGCCGTTTGGCCCCTTTTTTTATTGCGATACGACGGAAATGCTTCTTATTTCACATGACAGGTCAAGCAGAATTTACTTTCGCGGTCAGACTTCCAGAGGAAGGTCTCACCGGTGTTCTGGGTGTTATGCACGTCATGGCAGGTAACGCATTCCATCATCTCGCCGGCATAAAGCAGGGAGCGGATGGTGGTGCCGTTGGCGCCGATAACGGTGTCGGGATCGGCGATCTCATCGTCAACGGTTACAACGTCAAGGTAGCTGAAACCGATGGGATGATGGTTGGTCAGGTTGCCGCCGCCGCCGATCATGAACTGGTCGGCGATGGTTGCGACGCCGTGTTTCTGGGAATTAGCGCGCTGCGGATCACGGCCGTACTCGTTAACCGCCACGGAACCGTCATGGCAGGAAAGGCAAAGACGGGAAACCGATCCGGGATTGCCCAGGGTGCCGCGTCCGTTAAACAGATGGCGATCGGCAAACTGAGCGGGATCGGCATCAACACCAACTCCGGCCAGACCTGACTCGGCAGGCCCGTCACCGAAATCACTTTCATACAGATTGTAGAACTGGGTGGTGACCCCATGGTTCCACAGGGGCAGATAAGCGATACCGGCGGAATCAGCTTCCTGCATGGCATGGTGAGGTGCATGGCAGTAAATACAGATACGGTCCAGGGTATCGGTCTGACCATAGAGACCGCCGACGCCGGTGGCGGTGCTCAGGTCATGTTTTGAACCGACAATACCGGTACCGGCCGGAGCATTCATTGAACCGGTGGTTGAGTTCTGCGCCTGAACAGCACCAACCGCCACGAGACCGAATGCTGCAGCTATAAGAATACTTTTCTTCATCATCTTTTTTTCCTCCTGACTTGCGACATTTGTCATTTTTGACAGTAGTCACCTTTTTTTATTTCGTTGTCCTCGATTAGGACAACGTCCCATGAATTTCCCCAAATTCCATGAGCGCGTTACAAGTATGATCACGATATGATCATCTTCTGTCTTTCGTATGTGCACAGGCCATGCCAACAAGAGCCAAGACGTATTCTTTCAAACTTTTCCTCTTCAATTCAGCATGTTACGAAACAAAGCATCCTTTCTTCGGGATTCCATTTCTCCGCTGCCGCGACCCGATCGGGCCATATGCCCCACCCACTGCGCTTTTCCCCCCAATTGCCGGGTGGTTTGCCCTGGATTTTCCCGGGCGAAAAAAAATCTTGCCCAATTTGCCGCATATCCCGTATTACTGAGGAACCGTTACGAGATGCCTTTTGTCTTCTAAAATTATTCCGTCACCACTCCGTGTACCGCTCCAGTCGTTCGGCGGTTCATGTTTTTCATTGACGGCAGCCGCTCTTTCGGCCTCCGTGCAATAGCGGTTGACGGTTTATGGTTTCCGGTTTACGTTTTACGGAATTATTTTTGCATGAATGAGACGGAAATCCACGTACCGTCATGCTGGTAATTTCGCGATGCACGGATGACGGAAAACAACGCAAAGGCATTTCCCCTGTTGTCATTCCGGAATCAGAGGCGGGAAATTTCCGGATTTGCAGCCGTTTCTCAAATTAACTCGTAGACAAAAGGTGGTGTTGATGAACAAGGTAAAAGACTTTCTCCGCAACACGCTGCTTCTTTCCTTTCTCGGCGTCGTACTCCTGCTTGCCGGTTGCGTCACCACACCCAAACCGGCGGAACGGGAGGCCGACGTTTTTTTCCCCGACCCTCCGGCCCCTCCCCGGCTGCAATACCTCACCAGCTACACATCATCCAGCGACGTGGTATCCGAGTCGAGCGCCTTTGACACATTTCTCACCGGCGAGCAACAGCAGGGCCACCAGCTCGTCAAGCCCTACGGTGTTGCCGTCAGCAACGGCAAGATTTATGTCTGCGATTCCCAGTCCACCCTGGTTGTTTTCGACGTCAAGAACAAAAAATTCCACCAGATGGAGGGGGCAAAAGGGCTCGGCAAGGTTGTGCAGCCGCTTAATATTTCCCTGGATGAAGAGGGGAACAGATTTGTCGCCGACACGGTGCGCGGCGAGGTCTTGATGTATGACAAGAATGATTTTTTCGTGAAAAGTTTCGGCGTTCCCGGCCAATGGAAGCCGGTTGATGCCGTTCCTTACCAGGGCCTGCTGTATGTGGTTGACTCCAAGGATCGGGAAATCAAGGTCTTTGATATCAAATCAACGGAAAAGATCACCGCCTTCGGCCGGGGCAACAAGCCGGAGGAAAACCTGGGTCTTCCCACCGGCATCGCCATCGGCCCGGATGAACTGCTGTATATCAGTGACTCCGGCCGTTTTCAGATCGTGGTCTACGATCGTGACGGACACCAAAGAAGCGCCATCGGCAGACCCGGCGCCAACCTTGGTCATTTCGCCCGGCCGCGCGGGGTCGCGGTCGACCGCAAGGGCCGCGTTTTTGTCGTGGACGCAGCTTTTGAAAATGTGCAGATTTTTCGCGCGGACGGCCAGCTGCTCCTCTTCTTCGGCGGCTCCGGCACCAGACCGGGCAATCTTTTTCTGCCCGCCGATGTCTTTATCGACTATGACAACATCGACTACTTCCGCCACTATGCCGACCCGAATTTCGAAATTGAATCACTGGTGTTTGTCACCAGTCAGTTCGGTGACCGCTTGGTGAACGTTTACGCCTTCGGCAAGGAAAAAGGAAGAAACTATCCAAGCGAAGAGGAACTGGTCGAAAAGGCGGAAGAAAAGCTGAAGCTCTGGCAGCAACAAGGCAAATAAGACGACCACGCTGCGCTGATGCGACGACGAGTTTTCAAAAAACAGGGGAAAACGGGCCTGCCGTTTTTCCTTCCGGCGGTTCTTGCCGTCTGTCTGCTGCCGGACGGCCGCGCCTTGGCCGCGGCAAAACAGTTTGTGCCCAAATACGAAGAATTTCAAGCTGATTTCGGCATCCAGGGAATCTACGAGCGCGACCGGATCAGCGGGGACAACAATAGAACAAGTCAGGACTTTCTCATGCAGGAAGGGATTTCGACCAAAGGCTACGGTTATATCTACAGTCCGCTTTTCGTCAGCCTGGAGACCTCCGTCGGCCTCGGCCTGCAGCAGGAAAATATCGACAACAACGGAAAAACGGAAAGCTACTACGACGGCAATGCCACCCAGTTCAAACAACGATTCAAGATCCTGCCCGCCCACCCGTATAATCTTGAGCTTTATTTCCTGCGCGCAACCCCGATGACCGGCGGAAATGCCGGGGAAAGCGGCTCAACCGTTTTTTACGAACACGGCGCCAGGGCCCTCTATGACGAACGCCCCTGGTCGTCCGCGCTGACATACACCAACCGGGAAACGACGGCCTCATCGTCATCGGAGCATGAAAACATCCTCTACAGTCTCAGTTATTACCTCTCCGACCTGAGCGCCAACGGCACATACGGCCACACCACCAGCTCCCGTTATGACGGGCAGAGCGATACGGTCCGCGACCAGTATAACCTTGGGTTCACCAAAAACTTCGAAAAGATTCGCTTCTACAGCAACTGGACCCTGGACGAGGAGGATGAAAGCGAATCATTCATCAATGAAGCAGAAAATGAATTCGAGACACAACAGGAACAGCTCTTTTCCGAATTGCAATTCGATCTGCCGCACAATTTCGACTCGACCATCTCCTATAACAAAAGCAGCATGGAGTCGAACTTCAACCGGGATGAAAACAGGTCGGCCACTTCCACCGAATCGGACCGGTACAATTTCAGGCTCCATCACCGTCTGTTCAAAAGCCTTTCCTCCTCCCTTGCCGCCGGATACCAGACCACTGATGCCACCGGCGGCGAAATGGAGCAGGAAAATTACCGCCTTGGTTTTGATTATGCAAAAAAAATCCCCTGGGGGTCCGTTCTCGCCGGGGTGTGGAACGGGCTTGCCTACGCGGACAACCAGGGGGCGCCCACCATCCTGTTCGAGGTCCATTCCATTGATGCGGCAAAGCAATTTTTCACCATCAATTACCAACCGCAGACCATTACCCGGGACTCCATCCAGGTCTATATCATCGATCATAACGATAATAACCTGCAACTTCTTTTGAACGAAGGCATCCACTACCGCATCGAATGGATCGGCGCCTATTACAGGGTCACGATCATGCCGGAATCCCTTGATGAACTGGAAAACCCGGTGGGAAACACCTGGGATTACCAATACAGGGTGGATTACTCCTTTGTCGCGGCTGATTATGAACTGGAAAGCAAAAGCTGGGGTTCCTCCCTGCAGCTCCCCCTGTTCGGCAACCTGATCACCCCGCATTATTCCTATATCCAGAACGACCAGACGGTACTGGACGGCTATTATCCTGGCGAACCGGCCCATTCCAAAGCCCACAGTCTCGGCATCGGTTTCGAAAAATCGCCCTTCAGGGGGGATATAACCCAAAACTGGCTTCGCTCCAATGTCACCGACGAAGACCGGCTTACCACCTATGTGGGCTACAGCAGAGACATCACCACCTCGACCACGGGATTTCTTTCCCTTTCCTTTGAGGACGTCCAAACCACCCAGTTCGACGTCCTCGGTCAGGAGCCGTCAAACAGTTTTTCGGAACAGTTTTACACCGCCCAGGCCCAACTGCAGACGGTGCTGCCGGAGAAAAATCTGAATGCCTCCCTCAGCGGCAACTACACGCTCTACCAAGGGCTGGGAGAATCAACCATTCTTTCATTTTTTTCCTCCCTTGTCTGGCATGTGGGCAAGCTTGACCTGAACCTCTCCGCTTCCTATACGACGTCGGACTCGGCCATTGCCGACAGCGACACCACCCGGTCCTACACCCAGGTGCGATTTATGATTAAACGAAAACTTCTGTAAAAAAATAATGGTCAGGAGTCAGGAATCCGGAGTCAAAATAAACCTCTCGCACCAGAAAATCGATACTTCAAAAAAGGACAAATAATGAAACGCATCTTCACCAAAAAATTTCTTCTTATGACCTCCATCACGGCCGGATTGCTGCTGGCGACCCCCTCTCTCTCGCCTGCCTTCAAGGGCATGGGCGCGCCGGAGGGCGGATCGGGCATGACTTCTCCCCATGGCGGAGAGTCTGACACCCTGGACCCGGCTCTCATGGGCCACCAGGGCAACACCAACATCATTGTCGCCAATGTCAACGGCCGGGAAATCACCATGGGGGAACTGATGCAGTCCATCATGACCCTCATGACGCGGGGCGGCTACGGCGGACGGGAGATGTCCGCCGAAATGAGCCGCAAGCTCCGCTATGATGCCCTGCAGGAACTGGCCATGGAAGAACTTGCCTACCAAAAAGGCATATCCCTCGGCATCACGGCCGATCCGGCGGCAGTGCAGAAACATCTTGATGCGAAAATCAGCGCCGCCGGGGGCCGGGAATCCTTTGACAAATCGCTGGCGGAACAAAAAAAGACGATTGCTGATGTCACAAACGAAATCAGCCGCTTCCTTGTCGTCAGAGAGGCCATCAACCAGGACGTTTACCGAAAAGCAATGGTCAGCCCGGAGGAGGTGGACAAGGTCTACAATGCCAATAAGGCCCAGTTCACCGCTCCGGAACAGGTGACCATCACCGACGTCATCTTTTTTCTTGATCCCAACGACCCTGCCGCCGTCAAAAAGGTGGAAGAAACAGCAAAAAAAATTACCGAGGAACACAACAATACTCCCAGCGGGCTCGCACCCGACGGCTTTGTTGTGGAAAGCGGAGTCAGCGTTTCTCCCCAGGACAGAGCAGGGCTCTATGAAGCGGCCAGAAAAATGCAACCCGGCACCCTGTCCGGCCCCCTTGTCATTGACGGCACTCTCCATTTGATCAAACTTGACCATTACCAACCTGCCGTGGAAACCCCGGCGGATCAGGCCAAGTCGGCAATCTCCGCGCAACTGAAACGGAACAAACGCCAGGAAATGCTGACGGAATGGCGCAATAATCTGGTGAAAAGCGCGGATATCAAAATTACCCATGAACTCTTGAAGGATGAAGGGAAATGAGAAGTTGACGAATGAAGTGCCTAAAGATCAACGAAAGGCACGTCAACCGTAAACCGCAAACCATACCATGATGAAACAAAGCCCACTCTCTTTCGTATCTTTTTTTCTCTTCGCGCTCCTTATCTCCGGAATCCTGGCCGGTTGCGCCGCCGTCGAATGGCAGCCGGTCACCGTGAAAAGTGGAGATGAGATCCGCTGGCCACCGGGTGCGGACGGCAAGGTTCGCTATGTCGGAGAAATAAGGGAGTTTGAACCGACAGGCAGATCGCTGGCCACCATTCTTGTCGGGAAAAGCCCGGCTGGAAAAATACTCCGGCCCGTTGCGGTGACAATCGGACCGGACGACCGCATGGCCATCGCCGACCAGGAACGCCAGGGAGTTCACCTGTTCATTCCGGCACTGAAAGAATACAAAATGATCGTCATGGCCGGGGAACGGCAACGACTTGAGTCACCGGTGGGAGTCGCTTTTGATGATGCGGGCAATCTCTATGTCACCGACTCGCAGATCAATAAAATTGTCATTTACGACGCCAGCGGCAATCATCTCAAGTCGATTTCCGAGGCAGCCGGCAACCCACTGGGACGCCCCACCGGCATTACCTTCAACCCACTCGATAAACGCATTTACGTTTCCGACACCCTGACTCACCGGATCCTGGTTTTCAGTCGTCTGGGCGAATTCATTACCGCAGTCGGCTCGCGGGGAGAGAAAACAGGATTTCTTAATTTCCCCACCCACCTGGGTTCCGACCCGTCCGGGAACATTTACGTCAGCGACTCCATGAATTTCCGCGCCCAGATCCACAATCCCGACAACGGTACCTGGAGCGCTTTCGGTCGGCACGGCAACGGCTCGGGAGACTTCGCCAGCCCAAAGGGAATCGGCGCCGATGCCAACGGCTTTATCTATGTGGCTGAAACACTTTTCGATACTATCCAGATCTTTGACCGTCAGGGCACCTATCTGCTCGCCATCGGCTCACAGGGAAACGGCCCCGGTCAGTTCTGGATGCCTTCCGGGCTTTTCGTCGATACAGTCGCCAACCTGCTTTACGTCTGTGACACCTATAACCGGCGTATTCAAATTTTTGAACTCCTGACAGGGCCGCAAGCCCGGAAAGAGCCCAGCAAATGAGGTGCGGTGCAATGAAACAGGTCAGCCCCTTTGCCATTCTTCTTTTATACCAGCTTCTCACGGGAACCGCGAACGCGGGGATGAGCATCGTCGATTCCAAGCACAATCTGTCCGTTACCGGACCGGGAGAGATTCGCGCGCTCACCGAGGATCGCATCTGCATTTTCTGTCATACCCCCCACAACGCCGCCCCCTATACCCCGCTGTGGAACAGGAACCTGCAACCGACAAACTATACCCTTTACGAAAGCAGCACCTTAAGCGCCGCTCCCCAGCAGCCGGCGGGTCCGACCCGCCTCTGCCTCAGCTGCCACGACGGCACCATTGCCCTGGGCAATGTTCTGCAGCCGGCGGAAGGCATTCAGATGAATATGGAACTCACCGCCCGACGCAGCAATCTCGGCACCAATATCTCCAACGATCATCCCGTTTCCTTCAACTATTACGAAGCGCTTCCCAATCCGGAGCTGTCGCCGATTATCCCGCCGGGCCTGCGCACTTACGGAACCGGCAATATCCATTGCACAACCTGTCACGATCCGCACGATGACACCTTTGGCAAATTTCTTGTCATGGGTAATCAATATTCCGCCCTCTGCACCACCTGCCATACCAATATTACCGGCTGGAGCGGATCAAGCCATGCCACATCGTCGAAAACATGGATGAAAGGTGAAATGGCAATTCCCCGCACCGTCGCGGAACACGCCTGCGCAAGCTGCCATACACCCCACGGGGCCGGAGGGGCAAAGCGACTGCTGCACCAGCTTGAGGAAGAAAAAAACTGCTACCCCTGTCATGACGGAACAGTGGCGAGTCTGGACATCAAATCCCAGTTCACCAAGATGTCCCATCATCCGATTGAGGCAACCACCATCGATATCACGGGAAACGCCCATGATCCGGCGGAAGATCTGACCTTTCTGCAGGGCCATGTGGAATGCGTTGACTGCCACAATCCGCATGCCGTCAACAGCGATCAGGCCGTGGTTCCCAATGCCTCGGGTCGGTTGACCGGGGTTGCCGGCAAGGATAAAAATACGGTTGTCATCGATCCGCTGGTTTATGAATACGAGCTCTGCTTCAAATGCCATGGCGACTCCAGCAACTCCATCCCCCTTATCACCCGCTGGCTCAACGAAAACAACACCATTAATGAATTTTCTCCCTCCAACCCTTCGTATCACCCGGTTGTCGCCATCGGCCGCAACCCGGACATGCCGAGTTTGCCCAGCACCCATGAACCGGAACTGACCGCCTCCAGCATGATACGCTGCATCGACTGCCATGACGGCAATGACTCCGCCGCCATCGGCGGAAGCGGGCCACGCGGCCCCCATGGCTCAATTTACCGGCCGATTCTCCGGCAGCGCTATGACACCTTTGACGGACAGCCGGAAAGTGAAACCGCGTATGCCCTTTGTTACCGCTGTCACGACCGCACCAAACTGCTCGACGACCAGGGTTTTTACAATGCCAGCGATTACAATGCAGACGGTGAACCACGCGACGCCGGTCACAGGGGACACGTGGTTAAGCACGGGGCGCCCTGTTCCGCCTGCCATGACCCGCACGGGGTGCAAAATGACGGCAACGGCGACCATACCCATCTGATCAACTTCGATGCGGCCATTGTTTCCCCCTATGGGACGAATACAACACCGATTTTTGACGATCTCGGCACCCGTTCCGGCAGGTGCGCCCTTCTCTGTCATGGGATCAGCCATGACGGCGGCCCGACATACACCTATCCCTAAGTTTCTCATTGACGGGTGACGGTTTGCAGCAAAGGAGAGAATTTCACTTCCCGAAACTGTAAACCGTCAACCCCTTTACAACAGGGTGAAATACCCTGCTATTGGGCCATATAGCCCCATTTCTGTGCAAATCCCCCAGCAACCGCCATCTGCCCCCATTTGACTTTGTTTTTTTTATTTCATCAAATCAGCAATTTACCAAAATTACCTCCCACAACCTAACAAAACGGCACGTTTTTTGCGGCATTACATTATGACTTTTTGCCTAACAACCCGGAAGAACCAAAACTTTTTCCGGAGTCAAATCAAAATTGGGGGGGGAAGGGAAAAGTGAAGAAAAAGAAAATTGCAACAACCTGCTTATTGGCCGGCTTTGCGTTCGTGGCGACGCCTGTTGTTGCCATGGGAGCGTGCATGGACTGCCACGAAACCACCGGTTGCCGGACACCGACTAAACCGCAGGGCACCTGTGCAAGTTGCCATCTCGGCGCGGGGGATGTCAATGATTTCCAGATGAACTTCATCGCCGCAGTCATCGACACGGTCGACTGGCAGACAAACGGTCACGGCGGGACCGCCATCGGCAATGCCTGCGACTATTGCCACAAGACCGATATCCGGCACGGAGACCCGGCCAATCCTTTCAGGCTGGCCAACACCGGCACCGCGGGTGCCGACGGACAGAACAGCGTCTGCCTCGTCTGCCATGCCGGAAACGCACCCGGTTATGATCCTGATGGAAGTGAAACAAATTTCTTTGCAATCACCTCGGTGGTGAAAATCGACAAAAATCACGCGGGTGGGCGCCATAACGAGCTGAGCGACGGCGGCTCCTTCTGCTGGGACTGCCATGACCCGCATGGCGACACCAATATCGCCATGATCCACGACGCAGTGTCAAAAGAGTCAGACGGCGAGTTCGGCATTCCGGTGAGCACCGTTGCCGTTTCTTTCACCGCCAACGCCACCGGAACAGATTATGCGAGATCAACAGCCCCCTTTGATGGAGTCTGCCAGGTCTGCCACACATCCACAAACCATTACACCGCCGCATTCGGCGACGGCCATAATGCATCGTACAGTTGCGTGCTCTGCCATGAACACAAGGACGGTTTCAGGCCGAACTGCATTGCCTGCCATGGATACCCCCCTGTGGTCGATGCCCCGCAAGCGGAAGACGGACTTGTCGTGATCCCGGCATTGACCGGCTCCACAAGTGCCGGTGCCCATGGGATCCATGCCGATCCAAGCGGTTACGGTTACTCCTGTTACACCTGTCATTACGGCGGCATGCCGGACAGCCCGATCTCCGACGATTACCGTATCCAAATGGGCTTTGACGTGCGCGGCTTTTCCGGTTCAGGCTCCATCTATAACGGACAAACCCTGGCCGGCCCATACACATATCAGGGAACAAACGGAACAACCATCGCGGCCGGAACCGCTACCACCTGTGAAAACTTTTATTGCCACAGCAACGGTACCGCGGTTGCGACAAGCTTTGCCGACCCGACAACCTATCCCGGCCCCCATCAGAGCTCCCCGGCCTGGGACGGCTCAACGAACTGCTCATCCTGTCATGACTACGGCCCGGCATACCCTGCCGGATCTCCGAAGGCGAACAGACATGCCCGCCACCTCCAGTTGTTCGACAGTTCTCTCAATCTCGATGCCAACCCGTGCCATGTCTGCCATTTTACAACAACCACGGACGGATCGACGATTACCAATAAAGGAAACCATGTGAACCGGGAGTACAACGTTGTCCCGGACACCAACGTCATATACCGGCAGAACAGCGGAACCCTGATTCCGGTTAATTTCACCTACACCTTTGACCCGGCCGGCGGTACCTGCTCCAATATTACCTGCCACCGGGGCTTGATGTCGGAAACCATCTCCTGGGGTTCAAGCTCACCGATCAGCGCCAATGCCTCTTACACCGCCGGCTTGGTCTGCGGCGATATCACGCTGACCCTCACCGCCTCTTCCGGCACCGCGCCATACACCTATTTTATCGACTGGGAAAGCGACGGGATCTTTGACTATACGGGGCCGGACCGGATCCAGACCCACACCTATCTCGACACCGCAACCTCGAAAACAATCACCTCCTATGTGAGGGACGCCTCGGGCCGCAGGTCGAACAACCTGACAACAACGGTAAGTTTCACCAGCAGCCCGAATATCCTGCCGACGGTCGCGGTAACCGCTTCCGTCAACGGCTTCACGGTCACCCTGACGGATCAGTCCTATGACCCCGACTATGCGGCCTGCGGCCATTCCGGTTCGGGACAGGCGATCATCGACTGGGGTCCCGGAGGCTTTGTCACCTACCCCTTCAATCCGCCTCTTGCCGATACGCCTTCCGGCCAGCAGTTCAGTTACACCTACAGCAGCCCGGGGACCTACTATATCCGCTACGGCGTATATGACAATGTCATCACCTACCCGGAGTTCCATGCCAACATTCCCGTAACTGTTCCGCAAAACTGATCTGAAGGAGAAAACATACAATGAAAAAGATCATAATAAACAGCCTGCTGGTGTTGGGAACAGTAACGCTGCCGCAAATTGCCCATGCCAATGCCGCCCCGCACTGGCTTTCCCATGAAATCGACTGTATTGACTGCCACCAAAATCACATGGACCCCCCGACGGACTGCGGCTTTTGCCACAACAACAGCAGCGGGGGAAACTATTCGAAAACCAGCGCGCCCGCCATGCTTACCCACTCCAGCGCCGTCATGCAAAGCGAAAAATACGGAGTCTGGCAACGATCATGCGTTGACTGTCATAATCCCCATGTGTCGGACCAGTGCGCCACCCCGCTTGTCTCGGGCACATTCAGCGGCTACACCTCCGGAGGCGGCACCACCACCTTTACCATAAACAGCTTGACCGTAAACGATCCCGCCTGGCAAGATCCCGTCGCCTGGAACGCCAAAACCGGAGCGGAGCGAGGGCTGCTTTTCATGAGTGAAGGATTGACGTGGGAAAATGAACAGGGAGAATATGTTGATTTTTCTTCGGAAATCCTTGCCGCCGACGCGACGAGTATCACCGTGCAGGGAGAAATCAGTCACATCGGCACCGTGCGTGATTTCAAAATCCTTTACGGCCAGTATATCAAGCCGACAATTGGCGCGTTGCCCGTCATTTTTCCCGGGCCGTCCGGTTTCGCCCATGATGAAACGGGCACGGGAAATGATGCCAGCCCCACCGGCATCTGCCAGGTCTGCCATACCCAGACCAAATATTGGCGCAACGACGGCAGCCGGGCAAACCACTTCAACGGTGAATCCTGCGTTACCTGCCACGAGCACGAACTCGGTTTCCGTCCGAGCTGTAACGCCTGCCATGGATTTCCCCCAATTGTCGACGGTGTGCAGCAGGACGGGCTGATCTGGAATCCGGAACCCACCGGCGCAACAAGCGCCGGCGCACATGCAACCCATGCGGTGGACAACGGCATTTCCTGTGAAACCTGCCATTACGACGGAATGCCGGCAACTCCCATTGTTGATGACTACAGGCTGCAGATCGGCTTTGACATTGCCGGTCAAAATACGGCGGGCAACGCCTACGACGGCAAAACCCTGAACCCGGCATACAGCTATGAGGGCACCAACGGCACGTCGATAACAACGGGAGGTTCCATGAGTTGCGTGGTTTACTGCCACAGTGACGGCACCTCGGTGTCCACGGGAGAGCTCGCCAATCAGCCGTCTCCGTCCTGGACAACCGGCAGCACGGACTGCGCCTCCTGCCACAGTTACCCGCCGGCCTATGCCCAGGATCAACCCAAATCAAACAGTCATCAGCGCCACATCATGGCCGGATTTACCTGCAAAATCTGTCATTACGGCACCACCACCGACAACACAGCCATTGCCCCCACCGGCAATCACGGCAACGGCTGGTATGATGTCATCGGTGCTCCGACCTTTTTCGCCAACGGCCAGGATCGCCTGCTCAATCTTGTCTATGAATATGACGCCGGAGGCGGAACCTGCTCCACCAACTCCTGTCACGCCTACTATGGTTTCAACACCCCGATCCGCTGGGGTAATTTCTACCTCTACGCCTCCCCGTCCATCACCCAGGGAGATGAATCAAACGAAGTCAACTTCCAGGTGAACGTCACCGACTGCGGGACACCCCCCTGCAATCTTCCCTACACCTGCACCTTTGACTGGGGCGACGGCTCCGTCGATGAATCCGGCAACTGCGCCACCAGCCACATTTATCCGGCACCCGGCACCTATCAGGTCACCTGGAATGTCTGGGACGCCAAGAATCATTCCATGAATGAGGACAAAATAAATTCCGTAACCGCCAAGGAAATTATAGACACGGGCGAGGTGACGCTGGGAGCGACGGTCGATCAGGCAACACGAACCGCCACCGTAACGGTGCCGCCGACGACCACAACCGGAGTCCCGCTGGCCAGGGTCTATTTTTACTGGGGAGACAGGAAAACAACGATCCTCGATGCCCCGATAATCCCGACTTCTCACCAGTATGCCCGATCCGGCACCTATTACATCAAGGTCGTGGCTTACGACCAGAACTACAACAATTACACCTATACCTATCTTGAGGAACCTTCGCTCAAGGTTGTAATCCCCTGAAACAACAAGGGGGGCTTCCTTTTTTTGGAAGCCCCCCCTTGCATCAACGCATATTGACGTGTTCCGGGACGGTTGATGAAATCGTTCCAGTCCGAGTGAAAAAAAACGGATCAGGGAGAAGACACCCTGATTTCAAACATCCTGTCCCAATATTTCCCCGTGACAAAAACCCTCTCGCCCTCCGGGTCATAGGCAATGCCGTTCAGTACGCTGTCTTCCCCCGGGGGGGCGGACGAATCGACAAGCTCCGTCAGGTCAATCCAGCCGATCACCCGGCCGCTCGCCGGATGAATGCGGGCAATCTTTTTTTCCTTCCAGATGTTCGCCCATATCTCACCCTTGACATATTCCAGTTCATTGAGACGGACAATTTCCCTGCCTTGCTCAGTGACGTGAATTTTCTTTTCCAGGTCGAAGGATTCCGGATGAAGATAGGTCAGCATTGCGCTGCCGTCACTCATGATCAGGGAATGCCCGTCATGGGTGATACCCCAGCCTTCCGTTGGATAGGCAAAAGAACGTTGCAATTGCAAATTCTTCTTGTCCCAGACAAATCCCCGGCGGGATTTCCAGGTGAGCTGAATGATCCGGTCCTGAAAGACGGTGATTCCTTCCCCGAAAAAATAAGGCGGCAGCCGCCTGATTCCATTAATCTTGCCGTCAATGGAGCGGCGGCATAAGATGGATTGCCCATACCGGCCCGTTCCTTCGTAAAGCATCCCCTCGTCATAGGCAAGTCCCTGGGTAAAAAAAGACGGGTCATGGGAATAAACCGCCACCACCTGATAACGCGAAGAAGGAGCCGCGAACTTTCCATTTTTCACCGTCTGGGCAGACAAGGGAGAACACATTAAACAAAAAGCGAGGAAACCGGCAAGAAAGACGCACGTCCGGCGCAGGGAAAGGAGGGAAGCAACACGAAAAATGGCGGAAAAATACCCGTTATTCATCCCGGCCAATGGACTGAAGGCCGAATTTTTTAATACGGTAACGCAGGGTATCACGTGACATGCGCAAGCAATGAGCCGCCTTGGTTTGATTGCCGTTAAAACGGTCCAGGGCCTGCTCAATAAGCGTCTTTTCCACCTCCTCGATGGAGATGCCGCCGGGAGGAAGGGTAATATAACCATCCTCACCCACGGCCGGCGCCCCATTGACGGGAGAGGGTTTCAGCCCATCCGATTGAGCGTGGGCACATTCCCTGATCTGCTGATTAAAAAACTCGTGCGTAATAACGGTGCCCGGCTCAAGCATCATGGCGCGTTCCATGGCATTCCGCATTTCCCGTACATTACCGGGCCACTCATAACGCTGAAGACAGGCAAGGGCCTCAGGCGTAATACCGTCGACCGCCCGGCCATACTCTTCGTTTAATCTGCCGATAAAATAATTTGCCAGGGAAGGAATATCCTCTTTCCGCTCGCGCAATGGGGCAAGGGGAATATTCATCACATTAAGTCGAAAAAAAAGATCGCCGCGGAACTGGTTATCCTTTACCATGCCGGGCAGATCCTGGTTGGTTGCGGCAATGATGCGGACGTCGACATCCCTGTCCTTGGCCCCCCCGAGCCGGCGAAATTGTTTGGAATCAATGACCTTGAGAATTTTTGCCTGCATCTGCAGGGGCATATCGCCAATTTCATCGAGAAAAACCGTTCCCCCGGCAGCCGACTCGAAAATGCCCTTGTGGCTTGCCGACGCATCGGTATAGGCACCGCGTTCATGGCCGAAAAGTTCATTTTCCAGCAGATTTTCGGGAATGGCCGCGCAGTTGATTTCGATAAAGGGTGACTGGGAACGGGCACTGTGATAATGAATGGCCCGGGCCACCAGTTGCTTTCCCGTGCCCGACTCGCCAAGAATGAGAACGATCTTGGCATCGGTTTCGGCGCACACCTTGATCATCTTAAACACCTCGATCATCTTCGGTGAATTGCCGATCAGATTGTCATAATCATATTTTTTACGGATTTCCCGTCTGAAATAATCAACCTCGGTGCGCAGTTGCCGTTTCTCAAAGGCCTTCTCGACAATATGGCGGATATTGTCCACATCAAAGGGTTTGCCGATATAATCGTCCGCCCCGCGCTTTAAGGCATTGACCGCTGAATCGGCATCAGCATAGGCGGTGATCATAATAACGACAACATCTTCCTCCAGTGCCTTGAATTCACCGAGCAGATCAACGCCGTTGGCGTCGGGAAGACGAACATCCAGCAAGACCATTTCCGGAATAAAATCATGAAACTTTTTCCTGGCTTCCGCGCCGCTCATGGCGGTTTCCACGACAAAACCCGCGCCGCTCAACATCTGGCTCAACGACCAGCAGACCAACTTTTCATCATCAACCACAAGTATGCGATGTTCTATCATAATCTCACTTTTTACAAGTTGCATTCCGTCGGGCCTTTCAGGTAGATGTGCGGCAAGAGGCGCCGATTTATAGCTTCATCGGCGAATTTCAAAATCCCGAAAAAGACTTTTGTTACCTTCGAATTGGAAAACATCAACATGTGCACAACTTACCGACAGGACGAAACAGTTCTGTTCGATCGACGGAGAACGAAAGAAAATCAGATGCTTTTTTGGGCAAATTCGCCCGCCTCTCCACCCCGGGCAACCGGCAGACAAACAATAAATGTCGATCCGACCCCCGGCTCACTCTCAACAAAAATAGTCCCGCCATGCTGCTCAAGGATCCGCTGGGAAATAGACAAACCGAGTCCGGTACCGGTACTTTTTGTTGTATGGAAAGGGTTGAAAATGGATTCCATTGATGTCGGATCTATCCCCTTGCCGCTGTCCTGCACCGCAACCCGCACATGTTTGCCATTGAGGTAATGACACACCGGACTCGCACACGATTTCACCGCACCCCCGCCATCATGTCCACAACTATGAAATGTCAGGGTGCCGCCCGGCGCCATGGCATCGATGGCATTCAACACGATGTTGAGAAAAACCTGTTGCAACTGTCCCTCATCTCCCTGAGCCATGGGAAGATCAGCATCCAGGGCCCGCACCACCTTTATTTTCTTATCTTCCAACTGCGAGGCCGAAAGAAAAAGAACTTTATCAATAATCTTATCAAGCTCGACCTCGGCAAACTGGGATTGGCCCGGACGGGCGAACTGCAGAAGATTGTTGATAAAATTGTCCAGACGTTTCACCTGACTCTGCACTTCATTAAAAATGAGATGATTCGTGTCGCCTTCCTTGAAGTTACGGGCCAGGATCTGCATGGCGCCGGAGATACCGGCAAGGGGATTTTTTATCTCATGGGCAACACCCGCCGCCATTTCACCCAGAGATGCCAGTTTGTCAACCCGGGCAAGATCCTGCTCCAATACTTTTTTTGCCGTGATGTCGCGGAAAATACAACTGAGACCGGTGACCGTATCGGTGCTGTCCGCAATAACCGAGAAACAGACCTCGGCAGGAAAGATTTCACCGCTTTTCTTTTTCATCGGCACTTCGGAAAGATGTCCCATGGTGCTGTCCATTTCATCTGCGGCATCAAGGAAAAGACATTTCTTGCCATCCATGGGCGAAAGAAAATCATCAAGCTGGCGGGAGAGCATTTCCTCCTTACGATAACCGAGGATGATCTCGGCGGCCCGATTGACATCGGTAATTCTCATGAATTGATCAACCGTAATCAAGCCGCTGCGAAGATTCTGGATGATGCTTTCGTAAAAACTTTTCAGATACTCGATCTCGGCAAGCTGGCGGGCAATCTTCCGCAGCATCTCTTTTTGCTTCAATGCCCGGCCGACGGCAAGGGCCGCATGGCTGGTTATTGCGGCGGAAAGCCTGATCTCATCGTATGTGACCGGCTTCTGACTGATGACTTTATCCGCCAGAACATAACCGTAAAAATCATTATCATCGCATATGGGAAGGATAAGAAAGGAGTTCACTTCTCCCATCAGATAATGGACGGTTTTATCATGGGTGTCCAGGTTCATGACCGAAAAATGACGAAATCGCGAATACTGATTGGGATCAACATCCGGCATGGCATTATCGGGCAGACAGAGATTGACGCGTTGTCTTCTGTTGAGATGATTCCTGCCTCGGTAGTCATCGCGCAGTATGCCGCAGGCGCGGGGGGGCTGGGGGGAGTTCTCCTCCTTCAAGTCTGAAAAGCCGACGACATTCAGCGGCTCCCTGTCGGTAAAGACCCTTCGCAACAAGCCGTTCACCTGCTGGAAATCAACCTGGAAAGGGCGTCTGCCGACATCCTGGAACCCGTAAAAAACCTGGGTCTGAAGACTTTTCCCCCGATCATCAAGACGCAGAACGAGGACACGTTCCAAATCGGTGCAGCTGACAATATCTTCCACGAGATAATCCATAAGAACCATGACCTCGTCGGAACGCCCCATTCTCCTGGCACTTCGATATAGCGATCGCAGATCAGAAACGACTCTTTCCACAAGTTTCCCTCATCAATAATTGCAGACTTACCCAAAGCAAGAAAAATATCTTCTTGATACTATGAACTTACCTATTTTCCCAGATAAAGCAATTAGAGAATGAGGTTTCGCAAACAACGAGTCCCCCGCCTGACGGCGCATAATCACTTTCTCATATTGCCGAAAAAACTAAGCTGCCGACCTTTGCATGCAAACGCAAGGTGGGAAACGAAATGTATTCATTTCGTGCGTCACTATAAACTGCAAAAAACATACCTCCCAAAAAACAATCCAGCAAAACTGAAATTCTCATTCCCCCGGACGATAAAACAACTGATCCGCACGAAAACAAAAAATCAACTTCCTGTTTCTATTGAGTAATTTTATTGACTGGATTGCATTGCGTGAGGGGAAAAATAGAAAGAGAAAAAAGACTCGCCGACAACGGGAAAAGATGAAAAAAACAGCTGGGGCATATCCCCGCAAAAAAAACACACGGCGCATCCGTGACTGGGTCAAATAACCCAGTCACGGATAAAAAGGAGGGGGGTGTCAAACAAATTTTATCCGACAGAAACGACGTTTTCCGACCTTGAGAAGCACGGCAGCGGAGGACTGCACCTTGGTTTCAACATCCGTAACCTTTTCACCATCGACCGTAACCGCACCCTGGGCAATCATCCTGCGTCCTTCCCCGGTGCCGGAAACCATCCCGGCTATGGTCAGCAAACGAGGAAGCCAGATGGCAGGTTCATCGGCAGCAACTTCCAGCTCGGCAATGTCCTCGGGCAGGTCATGTTTTTTGAAAATACGCTCAAAATTCTCCTCGGCGCGCAGCGAGGATTCCGCGCCATAAAAACGGGCGGTTAGTTCACGGGCCAATTTTTTCTTTACATCCTTCGGGTGCATGGCGCCGGCATCCATGTCCGACTTCAGTGAGGCGATCTGCTCGGTTGTCAAATCGCTGAGCAGATCGTAATAACGAAACATCAGTTCATCGGAGACGGACAGAATCTTGCCGTAAATATCATCCGCCGTGTCCGTTATGCCGATATAATTGCCCAGGGACTTGCTCATCTTATTGACCCCGTCGAGGCCTTCCAGCAGGGGCATGGTAATAACCACCTGGGGCTCCTGTCCCCACGCGCGTTGCAAATCCCTGCCCATGAGAACATTGAATAGCTGATCCGTGCCGCCAAGCTCCACATCCGCCTTCATGGCCACGGAATCATACCCCTGGATCAGCGGATAAAGAAACTCATGAATGCTGATCGGCCGCTGATTTTCGAACCTTTCGCGAAAATCCTCCCGCTCGAGCATGCGGGCAACGGTGAGATGGGAGGCCAGCTTGACGAAATCATAGGACGTCATCTTCCCCAGCCATTGGCTGTTGAACATGACCGTGGTTTTTTCCGGGTCAAGAATTTTAAAAATCTGCTCTTTGTACGTTTCAGCGTTGCGCGCCACATCGTCCTGGGTGAGAGGCTTGCGGGTCTCGGATTTGCCGGTGGGATCGCCTATCATGCCGGTGAAATCACCGATGAGAAACATGACGTTGTGCCCCAGATCCTGAAAATGCTTTAATTTCTGGATCAGCACGGTATGGCCGAGATGCAGGTCCGGAGCGGTAGGATCAAATCCCGCCTTCACCCGCAGGGGAACTCCCGTTTCCTGGGATTTTTTCAGTTTCCTGACGAGATCGTCACGGGAAATGACATCAACCGCACCGCGCTCAATGAGCGCCACCTGTTCTTCTATGCTCATTTTCATGCTGACTTCCGACTCCTGAATTCTAACTTCACTCAAACATCATTTCGCATATTCAACGGATCGCATTTCCCTGATCACGGTCACCCGTATCTGGCCGGGATAGGTCAATTCCTTCTCGATTTTACGCGCGATGTCACGGCTCATCATCACCGCGTCGGGATCGGAAACATTCTCGCTGTTGACCACAATGCGAATTTCACGTCCGGCCTGTATGGCATAGGACTTTTCCACCCCCGGGAACGACTGGGCGATATTCTCCAGATCCTCCAACCGCTTGACATAGGTTTCCAGCATTTCCTTGCGCGCACCGGGCCGGGCACCGGAAAGGGCGTCCGCTGACTGAACAAGAACATCAAGAATGCTTTCAGGCGGGACATCCTCATGATGGGCCGCGATGGCATGGACAACCTCGCTGGATTCACCATATTTTTTTGCCAACTCGGCGCCGATGCTGGCATGTGATCCTTCAATTTCATGATCAACGGCTTTGCCGATATCATGCAGCAAACCGGCTCTTTTCGCCTGCTTGACGTTGATCCCAAGCTCAGAGGCCATGACGCCGCAGAGGAAAGCCACCTCCAGGGAATGCTGCAGGACATTCTGGCCATAACTGGTTCGGTATTTCAAGCGACCAAGCAGCATGATAAGCTCGAGATGAACGCCATGAGCGCCGACATCAAAGGTTGCCTGCTCGCCGGCCTCCCGCATCGTCACTTCAAGTTCCTTGCCGACCTTTTCGACGATTTCCTCAATCCTGGCCGGATGAATGCGACCATCGGTAATAAGTCTCTCCAGGGATTGGCGGGCAATCTCGCGACGAACCGGATTGAAGCCGGAAAGAATAACCGCTTCCGGCGTGTCGTCAATAATCACATCAATTCCGGTTGCTGCCTCGATGGCCCGGATATTCCTTCCCTCGCGGCCGATTATTCGCCCTTTCATTTCATCATTGGGCAAGGGCACGACTGAAACGGTTTTTTCAGCCACATACTCTCCGGCATAACGGGCAATTGCCAAGGCAAGAATGTTTTTCGCCTTTCGGTCAGCCTGTATCTTCATCTCATTTTCGATACGGACGATACCCTTGGCCGCCTCCATCCGGGCTTCACTCTCAATGCTGTCCGTCAGCAGCTTCTTCGCTTCGTCGCGGGAAATACCGGAAATTTTCTCCAACTGCGCCCGTTGTTCTTCGACGAGTGAATCAATTTCCCGACGCCGATTATTAATTTTTGCTTCCTCGGAAGCCAGTGACTTTTCCCGATTAAGAAGATCGATTTCCCTTTTATCCAGCAGATCAATTTTCCTTTCAATCTGTTCGGATTTTTGGGTCAAGCGTTTTTCTTCGGATAAAACAGCGGACTTGAGTTCTTTAATCTCCTGCTCTGCGGTCAGTTTAAGCTGATACTCTTCGTCCTTGGCATGCAGCAATGCCTCTTTTTTTATCTTTTCCGCCTCGAGCAAGGCATTTTCAATAAGTTTTTTCCCTTGTTCTTCAACATTCTGCCGTTTAACGCCAAGCAGCTTCTTGTGAAGAATGAATCCTGCGATAGTGCCGCCGGCCAAAGCCAATACAACAATGATTATTTGGGGAAGAGTCACGGAGTCAACCTCCTGATAAGTTTAAAAAAAACAAAAGCAGGATCGGTCACTCGGAAGGGGGGGAGCGCAGCAATGAAAATATCAGGAAGGAAGGAGATGTTGGATAAGAAAACATCTTATCCAACTGATGCCCTAGTCATCAGAAACAGGTAGCTGTCGGCCCCAACAGAAAGAGCTGCAGTGCAAAAGGAAAGATTTGCCTGAGACATCGTGTTGGTATCACAAATGTATATAAACCTGTCAACACAGGAGTAACGTGGCTTTTAGCGTAAGCACTATTCGTCAAAAACAAGGGGAGCATCTCCCGGTAATCGCCTGCAATCATTACTGATACCCGCCACAGAGACGAAGGAACCAGCTTGTTTATATGTTGCTTAATTATGGTTTGCATGAAAAAATCTTTTTCATGCAATCAAGGGGCGCAATCATCAAGATTGTATTCAAGTATCAGCAATTCCATGCCTGCTAATTATCCACGGAAATGTAGCTGATCCGGAAAACTTTATTAAAGGCACCCTTTATATCAACTGCCATGTGACAGATTATTCACGAAAGCCCCCCGCCATAACCGTGTGCACAGCGACATCGAACCTAACAAGTTAGGTGGGACAAGGCTCGTAATCCACGCAAGTTCTTCCACCGGAGCGGAGCATCTTTTATGGATCAGCGGAGAGTCCCTTGATGTTCGTGTTGGCTCAACTATACTGTACATCACGCGTAAGGCAGGGGAATTTTTATTTTTTTTATCTTACTTAAATTCCAGCGTATTATCAATCTTAGTTTTCATCAAGTCAGCGGTTTGACCAACCATCTGTTTATAGGTGTCAAATTCCCTCTTGAGCTTCACATATTTGCCGGCCATGTTCAAACTGGTAAGAATAGCCAGCTTATTGGCGGGCAACGTGGAAGCTGATTTTGCATACGCCTCAAGCTGGTTCTTGACAAGGTCAAGAATTTCCCTGACATCTTCTTCAGTTGCATCAGTGTGTAACGAATATTCCTGGCCGAGCACTTCAAATTTTACTAATCTTTGCAAAACGGCACCTGCAAAATAAATTCGTCAATGTCAAGGAGCAAACAGAACGCACAATTTTGTCCGTTTTCTGATTGTTACCAAAATAAAGAACGAGAGGCAACAGGTTTATAATCAGGCTTCCATGGAAAAAAGGTGCGCAATCGATTCGGACTTTGCTTTCTGGGGATTTTCAGGTGATTCTTTTTTTTCTTCGCTCACCAGACCCTTTTCCCAGTCCTGAATCGTACTGAGAATACCGGAGACCCGTTTTGAGACGTCATGCTTTTCGTTTTGCAGACGGCCGAGCTGCTCATCCAGCTCCTTGATCTGACAATCTCTATCACTGATGGTCTGGAGAAGATCGGCCTTCTCTTTTTTTAATTGATTGTAATTTGCCAACAAATCCTCAACAACCTCGGCTAAACGGATCAAATCTTCATTCTGTTCCATAGCAACTCAACCTCCTGTATACTATTAAGCATCATTTGCAATGTGTCATGAACGCGACAACAACGACAAATCTCAACTAAATAAAACAAGCCTCATCCAATTTTCCACAAATACGACTGTGCGGCGCGAGAATCGTGTTTTCTGCCACGGTGACGCCGTGGATGTAACAACCGGCACCAAGAACAACATTGTCACCGATACGACAGTCAATCAGACAACTGCCGGGGCCAATGCGGCAATTTTCTCCTATCACGGTTTCGCCCTTCACATAAACTCCCGGATCAATTACCGTATCCCTGCCGATTGTTGCTGCCGCGCCGATTGTTACAGTGGCGGGAAGAACGAGGGTGACACCTGCGGACATGAATTTCTCGTTTACTTTGTTCTGTATAAATTGATGCGCCCTGGCAAGTTCCATGCGCGAATTGACGCCTAAAGTCTCGTCGGCACACAAACAGAGGAAGCTCGTTGTATCATAACCGGCGGAATGAGCCTTGGCAACAATATCAGTGAGATAGACTTCGCCCTGCTTGTTATTGCTGCCGACTCCCTTCAACGTATGAAGGAGAAATGAAACATCAACGCAATAAATACCCGCATTAATTTTTTTAATTTTTCGCTGTTCAGGAGTTGCATCTTTCTCCTCAACGATGGCGACAACGTGTCCCTGCGCATCCTCAATAATTCTGCCGTAATGGGTAGGATCGTCGACAATGGTGGTCATAACGGACAGAACAGACCGGCGCTGGAGATGCTGATGGAGCATCCGCCGTAACGTATCAGCTCCAATCAGCGGCGTATCCCCGCACAAAATCATGACAACACCGCCGGACCGGGCGAGTTCCGCTTCAGCGGCAAGCACCGCATGACCTGTACCGAGCTGTTCCTGCTGGCGAGCAAAAATCACATTATACCCTGCGCAAGCCGCCTCAACCTGCTCGGCCTGATGACCGGTAACAACGATAATTGTACCGAAATCAAGAGAAGATACAGCATCAATCACGTGGTGAATCATGGGCCGGAAATGCACTTCATGGAGAACCTTGGCCATGGTGGACTTCATCCTGGTTCCCTTGCCGGCTGCTAGTATCAATGCACTCAAAGGCTGACTTTCCATTCGCTTTCCTGAAGAGAAATTTTAACGGCTAACAATCGATTAACCACAAAGGAAAAAATTACACAAAGGAAAATCGAAAAAAAAAGGCCCGAATGATCGGATAAGGATCATACGGGCCTAAAAGAAAGAATTCGGCAGCGACCTACTCTCCCACCAAGTCTCCCTGGCAGTACCATCGGCGCTGAGAAGCTTAACTTCCGTGTTCGAAATGGGAACGGGTGTATCCTTCTCGCAATGGCCACCGAAAAAATCAATACCTCGGCTGGTGTGTTAGCCGAGAAAAAAAGTGTTCAAACGTGTAGCGTTCAAACGTTTGATCGTTGGAACGTTTTATATATAAAAACTGTGACAATCGAACAGGTTTTTAATTATTAGTAGACACTGTGAGTCTTTAAGAAAAAATATGGTCAAGCCGCACGGCCTATTAGTATCAGTTAGCTCCATGTGTTGCCACACTTCCACACCTGACCTATCAACGTTGTGGTCTCCAACGAGCCTTCAGGTGGCTTACGCCACGGGATATCTCATCTTGAAGTGGGCTTCCCGCTTAGATGCTTTCAGCGGTTATCCCTTCCGAACATAGCTACCCAGCTATGCCGCTGGCGCGACAACTGGAACACCAGAGGTTCGTCCATTCCGGTCCTCTCGTACTAGGAACAGATCTCCTCAAATATCCTACGCCCGCAACAGATAAGGACCAAACTGTCTCACGACGTTTTAAACCCAGCTCACGTACCGCTTTAATTGGCGAACAGCCAAACCCTTGGGACCTGCTCCAGCCCCAGGATGCGATGAGCCGACATCGAGGTGCCAAACCGCGCCGTCGATGTGAACTCTTGGGCGCGATAAGCCTGTTATCCCCGGCGTACCTTTTATCCGTTGAGCGACGGCCCTTCCATACAGAAGCACCGGATCACTAAGACCTGCTTTCGCACCTGCTCGACCTGTTTGTCTTGCAGTCAAG
>MQUF01000015.1 GCA_001914235.1 Desulfobulbaceae bacterium DB1 | reverse complement strand
GACCTATTTCCATGGGGAGTTGTGTTTTTTTTCTTGGTTTTGGTTAATTGCAAAAGCGGTGCCACGTTGTGGGCTATGCTTTTTTTCTGCGGTGTTCGTTCTTTCTTTATATGAAACTCTCAGTTTGGGGGGCAACAAAGTCCTTTTTTTTTTAATTGTGTCAGAATCAGCCTCTGGCAGATAATTTTTATATTCGTAGTTCCGTAATACGGACTGACAATTCGTTGTACAGATGGCTGTCGGTCATGTTAGTGCCGCGCTCAATGGCTTCAGTTAACAATCGACCTCTGCTGACGTAATTTATTTCTTCGCAGGTCTTATTACCCTTATGATGCCGCAATGGGCACCAGTTCATAACCCAATTCTTTTGCCTTTCTTTTCAATATGGTTATCTTGTTCTCGGCATTCTTCCTGGAAAGATAATCCTCTCCAAGCTCTTTATATTCCTCACCATTCTTGATAATTGCGTAAATGGCCTTCAGTATCCGATGGGCTATTGCCACAATGGCTTTTCGTGGACCTAATCGGGCTCGAATCCGGTAATATTTGTCTCGGTAATACGTCCCTTTTGTTTTTACCGCCGCCCAGGCTATCTCCACCATGACAGTCTTGAAAACATGCTTGCGAACAGGCGACTTCCCGCTACGCCTTTTGCCTGCACTTTCATTGTTCCCCGGGCATAATCCTGACCAGGACGCCAGTGCCCCTGAGGAGGAAAACTCTTGCAGGGTTGGTCCAAGTTCACCGAGGACATATTGAGCAGAAACTTCATTTATCCCCGGAACAACATCAAGACGGCTGATTATGTCATCATGGCTGGACATCATTGCCTGCATCCGTTCTGTGATGATGGCTATTTCCGTCTCGATGATTGTGATCATCCTCATCAAACTCATCAGCAAGAAACGATGGTGATCTTCAAAAAAGCCCTGTATGCTTCGATACAACTCTTTTACTTTCGACTTCAAACTGCCCTTGGTGCATTGTTCTATTTGCTCAAGGCCGATTGGTGATTCCGCGGCACAGAGAAGCTCTATCAGATTCCGACCCGTTACTCCAAAAAGATCTGATACAACACTGTCGATCTTGATATTGGCCGTCTCGAAAACCTTATGAACACGTCTTTTGTGGTCTCCGAGACTTTGACTGTATTTCTTCCTGCTCCGACCCAATTCCCGCCAATGGCGAACTGACTTCTCGGGAATAAAGCTGCCACGGACAAGTCCTACCCTGAGTAAACCAGCAAGCCAGCGGCTATCTTCAATGTCGGTCTTGCGGCCTGGTACATTTTTTACATGACGAGCATTGACAAGAATGACTTCCAGGTACCCTTCAATTATATTATGAACCGGACGCCAGTATACTCCTGTGCTTTCCATGGCAACAATGGGACAGTGGCTATCTATCAACCACTCCCGTAACTCGATAAGTTCATCGGTGAATGTGCCATACTCGCGTATTTCGTATGCTTCTTTGCCTGTTTGGTCCATTGTGATCAAGCAGGCTGAAATTTTCCCTTTGTGAACATCAAGTCCACAACAAATTGGGTGTATGACTGATAGTAATCTGGTATCTTTTCCCTTCCTGGCCATGGTTATCCTCCTTTTGTTTTCGTGATGGAAAATTTAGGGAATAACTATGGCCTATTTTTCTCAAAGTTTCATGCTTCGTTGTTCCCGTCCACGGGGATGGGGGTTAGTGCCGACATCCCCGACACTACGCAACTGGTTGCGTTACAAAAGAGGAAAAACACTGGATGAGGGTCTGGATAATTATCTATTCGGCTCAACAGACGAGCTGGACCAAAACACATACCTGCCCGTAAAAAAATATCCTCCACCTAAGAATTGCCAGATAATGCGGGGATTAGCCTCAAAAATCAACGTATCCCATGCCTATTGCATTGACCTAAAGGAAAATCTCTGGGAGTTCCGCATCTGGGGCTGGCTGCCCATCAACGATGAGGTGATGCCGGATGAAGACATGCAGCATTTTTTGCTGGCCTGTTTGCAGCAGGAAATGTGCTCCTCGGCTTTTATTGATTACATATCCGGTGATTGGGGCAATCATGAGGTAGCAGATCGGGAATGGCTCAGTTGTGAGTCTGAAGACGGCCTAAATTACCTGGAAACTCTTCTGCAAGAGAAAGAGGGGGCATCAATATGATGAAATATGATTATTTCGCCGAATACACATTTTTTTCAAAAAGAGAGGAACAGCAGGAAAAGTTTCAGGAAGAGATTGTTGACTTATTGGCTTGCGGTAATGGAAGAAGAGATCCAACGATAGACAAATTTCGGGATATATCTGACTCATTCGCGCGGGTACAGTTACTTGCTCAGACGAATGCAAATACCCAAAAAAAGCAAGAAGATAATAGGAAAGAAAACAAGGACGGAAGGGCAAAAAAAAAGGTTAGAGAATGCCTTCCTCGTCTATACAAGAATATCTTCTCCGAGAGTTTTTTTGCCGCCAGGAAAAATCTAATTAAAGATTTAGGTCTTGAACCAGCTTCACCACCCTCGGAACGCATCCCCAGCCAGTCATGGCCGCTCTGTCTGACTTTCAAGCTCAAAAAAAACTATCTGAGCAAGGATGACTCTGACTTTTACCCTGTCGACAATCCGGTCAGAAAGGAATGGGTTTTCAAGGTACCCTATATTGCCGCAAGCCAGTGGAAGGGGAATTTGCGGTCGGTGGTAATCCGGGAACTGGTGGCCGATCTGCAGGATGGCAAGCTGAGTGAAGCACAATTTTTCGCTAAACGCCAAAGTCTCTGGCGGCTTTTTGGCAATGAAAAGGATGGCTCCGGCGATTTTCTCAACAGAGCCTTGGCCATATTCCGAATCGAAACGGCGTCGTCGGATGAAAGTCAATACAAAGAATGGAGCGAGGGCATCGGGAATGAGGCAAAAAAAATCGGCGAGGATTTCCTGCATCAGCTCGAAGGTGAAAATTTGCGAAATAAAGATATCGATGGATATCAAGGCTGCCTCTATTTTTACCCCACCTACTTTAACAGGATCGGCCTTGAAGCCATCAACCCCCACAGCCGGTTAACCGGTGCAGGCACGCACCCCATTTACCTGGAATGCGTCCCCAAGGACACAGAAGGAACCTTCAACTTGCTGTATGCCCCCTTTGGCGGCACCACCCCGGAAAGCCGCATGACTGATTTCGACACCGTGACTGATGGGGTCTGGGCCATGATGACAACACATGGATTCGGAGCCAAAACCAGCAGCGGTTACGGGTTGGCAAACATCTTAGACCCGAGTACAGGCAAGCCTTTCGCCTTGCTCGATGGATTCAAAGAGTTCTGCAGGTCCCAATATCCAATTGACAAAGAAGCCGGAGATTCAGCGACTTTTGACGAGGAACAGCGAAATGGCAGCCACACCTGACAACGCACAGAATTTTATACGCATGATCGGATCACATAGGGAGGGTATCCTACTTGCCTTGGCAGGGGCGCTCCTCCACAACCTGGGCAAGGTGAGTTCCCATTTTATTGAAGATATTCTGTCCGGCAAACCAAAAACATTTCTTTTCCAGCATATAATTGGATTAGTCAGTTGCGATCTGGCGGCGACTCCCTCGACAATGGAGGAACTTTGGGAAGAGAAACACCGCAACGTCATGCCCACTTCCGTTATCTTGACCGATGAAACGATAGAGGCACTGGCCGGTAACTGCTTCGCGTTACCCTTCCCCTTTGATGATCGTCTTTACCGTCCTGGGGATTTAATAGAATATCTCGGGCAGGGGAAACCGGAAAGCCAATTGTACGCCATCCCAACAGGAGGGCCTTACGGCATTGAAAAAATTTTCTCCAAGGGGTCCCGCCTCACCCATCTCATGAACCGCGCCCATCGCGCCGCCTCCGGTGGAGAGAAAGAAGGTATTCTCAAGGACCCACAAAAAGACCCCAAAAACCTCTGGCAGGCCACCCCCTTCGGGTGGGAACGGAGAATAAAGGACTGTTCAGATCCCAACGGCACACCGCAAATAGATGAACTGAAGCTGGAAGTTGAAGGGATTATCCAGAAATATTTGCTGAACAGGGCGACCCCATTCCCATTTACACTTTTCGCCGGGGAGCTGCAAAAGCCCCTGTCGCAGGCCATCGCCGATACCAACCGGCCCATCAATGACGTGTCTGTCTGGGATATCGGCCACGCCGGAACCGCCTTTCTGCTGGCCTTTGCCAACGGCCTGATCTACCGGAACCAAGCGATTTCTCACCGGTTTTTTGATAATGACGCCTCTCCAAACAGCCTGACGTGGCGGATATTGCGGGTCAGCGTTGATGGGCTGACCTATTTGAGCCAGGCCGCCAAAATGGCGGACATCAGGGTGCGCCAAAAGCTTCTTCATGAATCCCTTGAAGGTGTCAGGCGCAATCTGGAGGATATCCCTCTGGCCATGGAGGTGTACCGGGATGAAAATGGTTCGGCCTTTGTGTTCCCCGATGTCCCGAAGGACTCCGGGTTGTACATGACAACCCGGGAGATAATAGACGCAGCCTTCGAGAAGGTAGACGTAAAACCCGAGATCATCCTTTCCGGTCATTTCACCTCATGGCCGATTCGAGGAGAAAACGAAAGAAAGCAAATCGACCGCGCCATTAAGTCTTTTCACCATGGTGATCCCGCGCTTGAAGTGAACATAAAAGAGATGGAGGAGGCCTGGGCCAATCAGCAACATGCCCCCCGTCAGATTTGCACTGCCTGCGGGCTCCGGCCCCAAGGCTATGGCGCCCATAAGGTTGACGGCTACCGGCATAACCCTGACTATTATCGTGACAAGGCCGCATCCCGGCATATCTGCTGCATCTGCATGGACCGAAGACGTGGCATCGCCGAAGAATGGGCCACAGAAAAGCTTGGCGAGTTTACGGTCTGGACGGATGAGGTTGCCGATCGCAACGAACGCCTTGCCCTTATAACGGGCTCATTTGATCTGCACCATTTTCTCGACAATCACTTCTATCCCTCTCAAGTTGAAAACCGAAAAAACTGTGCCGACAGTTTTCAGAAAGGTGCCCGCTCGCAATCCTTTGCCCGCTTGCGCCGGGTTTGGGAGGTGACACGCCAATTCTGGCGGGAGATCACTGACAGCATCGAAAAAGTTACTCTCCGTAAAGGCCCGCGCCTACAAATCATGGGAAAGCTTGAAGCGGGGAAAGAAGACACAAATCAAATGCCGGGGAAATTTCATGCCTATGAGCTTCTTCTGAAAGGTGTCATAAAGATGAATGTTGTCTGGGATCCTATTCATAACAATGGTCAAGGTCGCTTCATCAGCGCGGACAATCTTGAATATCTCGCAAATCAATTAAAAGAGTCTTCCATTGAGGAATTCCTTCGCAACAAAACCATACCTATTTATGAACCCAGCGGGTACGGAGGTAAAGATAAGGAGTGGGGTTTAATCACGATACGGGCAACCGAACAAGTCGCAGATTCTGAATATATCCCCGCCATTCCCATTCTCCGCGAGCCCCAGCATTTCATGGCCCTTGTCCCTGGCGATAAGGGCTGGGAGATTGCCCGCCGCATCAAGGAAAAATACGAGCGGGAAATGGGCAAGGTGCTCAACCGGCTGCCCATCCATCTTGGCATTGTGTTTGCTCAGCATCGCACACCGCTCCGGGCGATCCTCAATGCCGGCGTCAGAATGCTCACGCAGAAAAGGTCCATGCCGGACAGATGGGTGGTTGAGGAATTAAAGCACATTACTGATGATCTTCCCGATGAGAAACAATTTCTGCGCTGTGATAATGACCATTTTGCCGAAGTATGCGTCGTTGCGCTGCGCAACGAAAACCATGGCAAAACCATCATGTGGCATGTGCCCGCCTGCATGGGCGATGGCGAGACAAAAGACGCGTGGTATCCGCATGTCAAGCTGGCAGCCTCTGAAGAGACCGACAGCGGCAGGCCGGGGGACTGGAAAGTTACCCGACAGGACAAAGATACGGAAAAGGACAACGTTGTGACCATGCGTCATGTCGAATCCCTTCAGGCGGGTGACAAGATCTTCTTTGCCCCCTCCACCCTGGACTGGGTATGGCTCGACACCGCGGCCCGTCGTTTCGAGATCGGTTATGGGGAGGATGGCTGCCGGCTCAACCCGGAACAGCGGCACCGCCCCTACCTGCTTGATGAGATGGAAAAAATTGACTCCATCCGGCGGACGCTTTTCAGTTGCCTGACGACCAATCAGATCTACGGACTGCACAGTATCATCGAGGCAAAGTTATCGACATGGGAAAAATCGGATGCCGGACTTCGCAATGAGCTTGAACAATTTTTTCGAGATTGCCTGGCCAAGCTCGACTGGAAGGACAAAAACAAAAACCCGTGTAAGCACTGGGGAGCCGATCCGGATAAGGATGCGTGGCTTGCGCAATGGGCGCATTTTGCTGCAAGCGGGCTGCTGACCGATACCATCGAACTTTACATGCAGGTGCAAAAGGAACGCCCTGAAACTGAAAAGAAGGAGCAAGACGATGAGTGATCCGTTGAATGTAACTTATGGAAATCAGATCATTTTAATGACCATTGACCCGGTGCATGTCGGCACCGGAGGCATGCGGTTGGGAAGGGTGGACAATACCATTGTCCGGGAGCCGGGCACCCGGCTGCCGAAGATCCCCGGCACAAGTCTCAGCGGCGCCATTCGCCAATATGCCGCCAGGCGTTTCAATAAGATGAAATGCGCCGGCCAGACAGGCCATTGCGGCCAGCCGACCTGCCCGATCTGCTATACCTTCGGGTTTGTCAACAGCCCCAACACCGGCAAGTCGTCCGCCGGGGTGGTTTCCCTCTCCGATGCCAGAATCCTGCTGTTTCCGGTCTATTCCATGACCGGTCCGGTATGGGTGACCTGCCCTTCGGCGCTGCGGGACATGGGTATAACCGGCATTCCATCACTATCCGATAAGTCCAAAGCCATATGGAAATCTGAGGTTACTCAGAAGAACTGCATCAATCTTGGCTGGCTGATGCTGGAGAAAGAAGGGGGCAACAAAACACTTCCCCCTGTTAACGGAAACATTCCCACGGATATTCAGAACAGAATGGTCATTGTGAGCGATGGGGTCTTCCCCCAGATCGTCAACTCCAATCTTGAGGTGCGTACCTCGGTGAGTATTGATCCGGAAACCGGCGCCGCAAGCGACGGCGCACTCTTTACCTACGAGGCCATCCCCCGAGCCACCATTCTCTGGATGGATGTCGTGCAGGATGATTTCCGTAAAGAATTCCCCTCAATGACGAAACTTTCCGGGTGGCAGGCGCTGTTAAACAAATCGGATGAGGAAGGAAAGAAGGAACAAATCCCACTTCTGATTAATTGGAACTTATTGAAGAAAAATGAACAAAATGATGAGAAAGTTTTTGGAAAGGCTATGGAAGAGTCAAGGAAATGGTTTGATGATGATTGCCTACGATACTATGACATGAAGGCTGCAACTGATGGTAGATGGGGTAACGGCTCTGAATCTGATGACACTGCCATGGATGTGGTGTTTGCCGGTCTTGACCTGGCGGAGTATTTCGGCATCGGCGGCATGGGCACCAGAGGCTTTGGCCGGATTCGACGCTTGCCAGCTCCACCTCAACCAGCAGCAGGCAAGGAGGTCGCCAATGGCTAATCCTGTAAATCTTGACCAGATAGCGGCGGTCCATGCGCAACAAATGGTCGCGAATGTGAAGAAGGATGCCACCGATAGGAAAAAAGCAATCGAGACGCTGGAACGGCTGGCGACCAAATCCCTCGGCGTTCTTCAGGAACAGGGGGTCTACGCCTTGCTTCTTTTTCTTTTCTCGCGCAGCAGTGAAGAGGAAAAACTGGCGCCGATCATCCGCTGCCAGTTATGCCAGGCCCTGAGTTTCTTTCCCAGTCTTGCAATCGGCTCCATGCCAGACACGAATAACCCTCAAAAACTCTTGGATTTTTTCAGCACCCAGGTTGCCGAAAACCTGGACACCCTCTTTCTCGTGCGTGATCTCTACGAGCAAACCCTCATCTATGCCCGGTTCGGGGCAAAAGCCGCTAAGGAGTAGGCCATGGGCTGGACAGCATATACCCTCGCGTTTCGGCTTCATTCTCCCCTGCACATCGGGCTTGCGAAAACAGGCAATCTCAAACAATGCCGGGAATACGTGCCTGGCCGGATCCTCTGGGCCGCCTTGACCGCCAGATTAACCAGGGATTTCCTGCGCAAGGGCGCCGACAGTCAGGCGTATCTTGACACAGGGGAGAAAGTACGGGCGTGCTTTCGTTTCTGCTATCTGTATCCCGCGGTCCCCAAAACACACAACAATGAAATCACCTCTGCGGTTGACCTGTGCGGGCCGGCCTATCGCTGGAAACATGCCAACTTTGATTACCAGTTTGTCGGCAGTTATGCCAGCACGGCTCTGGATTATTCCGGGCAGACCGCCGAGGACGGAAGCCTGCATGAAACCGAGCACCTGTTGCCTTATTCCAGGCCTGTTCAGGGCTCAGCGACCCAACCGGTTTTTCTCCGTGGCACTGTCTATGTTGATGATCAGGCGGAAACAGACCCGGTTCTGAAAAACTGGAAAGCAGCCATGAAGGATCTGCAATTAGGTGCGGAACGGAAATATGGCTGGGGCAGGGTTTCCCTTGTTGCCTTGCCTGCCTCGGGGGAGAAAAAAGAGGAAGCCAAAATTTCCTTGACCAAGGATGGTGTACTCACCGCGCATGCCGTCGCTGTTTCGAAAAACGGTCTTGGGGCTGTGGCCAACATTCGAGGCCCCGTGGAGCCGCTTGTCGGCTGGGAATATGCCGCTGACCCGGCGGGAAAATCGAAATGGAAGCTGACCAGGGAGCCTCTGCTCTGTTATGCGCCAGGCGCAAAAATCGACCTGGGCGACCAGGATATTATGGAATTGAACATAGATCCCTATGGATTGCTTTACACATAACCTGTAGAAATCCCTTGAAAGGTTCCGCCACTCATGCACTTCGAAAACGATATTCTTGGCCAGTTACGCAACCGCCGCCGGGTAATTCTCGAAATCATTCTGTTGGCTCTTTTTCTTGGGGTATTGCTGAATCTTTTTTCCAGCGCATTCTATGAGGTTATTAACGACACGGCAGATCGCAGCTTAAAGTATCCTTTCCGCTACTGGGGAATTATCTTCTTTTCGGTCATTTGTTTTGTCCTCTTTATTTTCATGCGAGAAAAAGGCGCACGGTCGCTGAATTTCCGAGTTGTTTTCCCTGTTGTCGCGCAAGGAGGTCATCCTCACCTTGCGGAAATACCGGGTTATGCGCCAACCCGGCTGGCGGATGGCATCCTGCAGCAATGCATGGTCTTCCATCCAGAAGAAAAGGAAAGAATGCTTTCGCAACTTGGTCTGCAAGGATCCACGCGCGGACCTGGCAATAAATATTTTTTCCAGTCCGTCAGCGAGGTCATCATCGTCTTGCTGGTGAAGATGCTCAAGTTGCACGGCGAGCATACGCAGACACCTCTTGGCAAATATCATCTCGACTATGCGGATATCCATAACAAACTGGAAACAGCCTCTTTGGAATTAAACTCCGAGGAAATGATCGGGCATGGACTCCCCGGCTTGCCGCGGCGAATCAAATTGCCAAAAGGAATCACGCTGTCTTTTGGCACGGGAACAACCCCGACTGACAAAATCGTTCTCCAATCAACATACGCCACCCTTGAGATTGTAATTCAGCCGTACTGGACGGTCATTGCGCCGGAAAAGGCAATAAAAACCTATAAAATAGCAACCAGATCGTTGCAACAACATGAAAAAATCGCCTTGCTGGCAATTCCGGTGTCGGTGGCGGTGAAAGTGCATATCTGGGCGTTATTGAAGCTCAGGAAAACAGACAACTACTGCAATTGGTTGGATTTTCTACTCACCGAAACACGCCGTTGGTTTTCCTGGGAATACTTCCAGGAAGGTGACCATGAACGGCTTCTCGTGGAGCTTTATGAAATGGTCACCCAAAAAACCCGGCAAACAGAAACCGGTGAGGCGGAAAATGACAACAAATAGTCTGGTCGATCACGCGGCCCTCCTCGCTGCCTTCGAAGCGGTACGGGACAACCACGGCTGCGCCGGGGTGGACGGGGTGACCATCGGCATGTTTGAGAAGGACCTGTCCGTCAATCTCGCCGGGCTGCGGTCAGAGTTGAATAATGGGACCTATTTCCCTCTGCCGCTCATGAAAATTCAGGTGGCGAAGAAGAACGGCGAGCCGCGCGGTCTGTGCATCCCCACGGTGCGGGACCGGGTGGCCCAGACCGCGGTGCTGCATCGCATCAATCCGCTTTTGGAGAGAGAGTTTGAGGAATGCAGTTTCGCCTACCGCAAGGGCCGCTCTGTCCGGCAGGCGGTCATGCGGATCAAGGCGTTTCATGAACAGGGGGTACCGGTGGGTGGTTGAGGCCGATATCGACGCCTTTTTTGATACGGTTGACCACGGCCTGATGCTGGAAAAATGCCGCCGGATCATGGCGGACCGGCGGATTCTCGGACTCATTGCAATGTGGCTCAGGGCCGAGGTCTGGGACGGAACCGCCGTGTCGGTCCTGGGCAAAGGGCTGCCGCAGGGCTCGCCGGTTTCCCCGGTGCTGGCCAATCTCTTTCTTGATGAACTCGATGAGGCGATGCTGGGCAAGGGCTATAAATTCATCCGCTATGCCGATGATTATGTGGTGCTCTGCAGGACCAGGCAGGAGGCGGGCGAGGCCCTGGAACTGTCGGAACAGGTTCTGGAAAAACTCTTGCTGGCGCTTGACGAAAAGGATATTGTCAGTTTTGAACAGGGCTTTACCTATCTCGGGGTCACCTTTGCCGGCGGTTTGATCATGACCCCCTTTGACCGGCCGAAGAAGAACCACGGGGTCCTCTTTTATCCTGATCCTTTTGACATGGAGGCATATCTCCGGCAGAAAATGAAAGATCTCGCCGGACAAGGCAACGATTTGCCCCTGGATGCGGATTGATTGATTTTAACATATTGAATTTATGTCTGTTTGGCTATTTTTTCAAACAGGGGTAAAATATGGGGCGGTTACAGGAAATTTGTAACTTTTTGTTATTTTTCAGGAAAACGCTTATAAAACTACGGAATCAAAGGAGGTGGCGCTTGTAATATGAGACGAAAAAAAGGGGTTACAGGAAATTGCCTTGTAAGTATCTGGATGCACAGTCAAAAAATGGGGTACTGTTGGCGACATTGACCTGATTACGAAGGGATTGAGACACTGCCGAACTTGGCCAACGAATACCGGCAATACCGTTGGCGACATTGACCTGATTACGAAGGGATTGAGACGCAACTATCGAACCATCTGGCCCTATCCGGTGATAGAGTTGGCGACATTGACCTGATTACGAAGGGATTGAGACGGCTTCTCGCCCAGGTCGTCCAGTTCGCCCATGTAGTTGGCGACATTGACCTGATTACGAAGGGATTGAGACCCGAGACAAAGCTTGCGGCTGACAGCGGTTTCCACGTTGGCGACATTGACCTGATTACGAAGGGATTGAGACCGAGACGATCCGTCCGCCGCATGATGCCACGTTTCCTCGTTGGCGACATTGACCTGATTACGAAGGGATTGAGACTTTGCAAGACAAAAGGGGTGTAAGGGGAATCATGCGTTGGCGACATTGACCTGATTACGAAGGGATTGAGACTATGTATTTGTTCCAGTCAAGATTGATACAGATAGTTGGCGACATTGACCTGATTACGAAGGGATTGAGACTTTACAGGGTCAATATGATGGCAATGGAGTTCTTTGTTGGCGACATTGACCTGATTACGAAGGGATTGAGACTGATCAAACTGGCGCCGCCCCTTTCCCGTGTCGATGTTGGCGACATTGACCTGATTACGAAGGGATTGAGACTCCAGGAAAGAAGAGATGGGTCAACCATGATTTTCCTGTGTTGGCGACATTGACCTGATTACGAAGGGATTGAGACCCTTATTTAATCCCGACGTACTCGCCCTCGGTCTTCCCCGTTGGCGACATTGACCTGATTACGAAGGGATTGAGACGGGGACAATCGCTGGGAACATCATATAAGCCGTCGCTGCGTTGGCGACATTGACCTGATTACGAAGGGATTGAGACACGGCAACTGGGGCAGGGCTCGTTCGCCCAACTGTGGTTGGCGACATTGACCTGATTACGAAGGGATTGAGACCTTGGCCTTTGCGGATATTTATGCAATCTTCTTGCCACGTTGGCGACATTGACCTGATTACGAAGGGATTGAGACCTTTATTGCGTTGAATAGTATCATCTTTTCCCTCAGTTGGCGACATTGACCTGATTACGAAGGGATTGAGACTTATACTCCACCTGGTAGAGCTTGGTAAACGGGTCCGTTGGCGACATTGACCTGATTACGAAGGGATTGAGACACGGCAAGCGCGGGGTCAAGGGCGCGCATTTCTTCGTTGGCGACATTGACCTGATTACGAAGGGATTGAGACAACCGTTGAAATCGCGCATTGGCGGAAAGTTCAGAGGCAGATTTGGTGGTGGCCAAGGATCTTGTCGAGCGAGGGCGCATCCGGCATGGACTATTTTTCGCGCAGGCTATCACGTGAAAAAATACTGAAGGCCCAAGCATGTCCAGCCTCGCTGGATATTGCCCCGCGCGCGGATAGTAAGAATGGCAGGCTGCGCAGCTGCAGGGCCTTTCATGTAAAGATCAACGCTCATGCCGTTAGGCAAATGAATAAGAATTTTACAGTACGCGATTCCCAATTACTGGAGCTTCGCCCATGGCCAACCTCTATTTGACCGAACAGAATTCCATCCTCCGCAAAACAGGGGATCGGCTCATCGTGCAGAAAAATGATGAAACCCTGCTTGACGTGCAATGCCACAAAATCGAAGCGGTGCTCATCTTCGGCAATGTCCAGTTCACCACCCAGGTGGTGCACGAACTGTTTACGCACGGCATCGAGATGGCCATCCTCACCCGGACCGGCAGGCTCGTCGGCCAGATCACCTCGCCCTTCACCAAGAATATCGCCCTGCGCATCGAGCAGTTCCGGAAATACGAGGATGAGGGTTTCCGGACACGGATTTCCAGGGAGATCGTAGCCGGCAAGATCGGCAATTGCCTGCGGATGTTGCGCAATTTTTCGTACAACCATCCGGATATTGATCTCGGGGAGTCGGCCGTGGACCTGAAGGCGAAGCTGGCGGCGGTTGCCGGGGCGGCGGACATCGAGCAATTGATGGGGATTGAAGGAGATGCGGCCAGGACCTATTTCCAGGGCTTCGGCCGGATGCTGCTGGGGGATTTCGGCTTTCCGGGGAGACGAAAACGACCGCCCACCGATCCGGTCAATGCCATGCTTTCGCTCAGCTATACCATGATCTTCAATGAAATATCCTCCCTGCTGGACGGACTGGGGTTTGATCCCTATCTCGGTTATTTCCACAGCGTCAGCTACGGCCGGCAGTCGCTGGCCGCTGATCTCATGGAGGAGTTCCGCGCCCCGGTGGCCGACCGGCTGACCCTGCGGCTGGTCAATGACCGGATTTTTTCACCTGATGATTTCCGGGCCAATCCCGGCGGCGATGGGGTTTATTTCAAGCGGGAGCCGATGAAGCGTTATTTCGCCGAGTACGAAAAGCTGGTTTCCGGCGAATTCACCTTGGGCGAGACCGGGGAGCGGACCACGCTACGCAAATGTTTCCGCCGGCAAGCGGAGAAGATGGCGGCCGTCATCCGGGACGACGCGGTTTACGCGCCGTTCAGGCCGGAGGGATAGGGATGCTCTATCTGGTTTCCTATGATATCCCCGATGACCGGCGGCGGACCAGACTTGCCAAGACCCTCAAGGATTTCGGCGACAGGGTGCAGTTCAGCGTCTTTGAGTGCCTGCTTGATGCCGCCCAGTCGGCAAAGATGAGGGACAGGATTCAGGACATTATCAGCGAGGCGGAGGACAGCGTGCGAATCTATTCCCTGTGCGGAGGCTGCGAACGGGCCATCGCCATCATCGGCCAGGGAGAGGTGACGAAAAACGAGGATGTCTATATCCTGTGACGTGTGAAGGCGCGTTGCCCGTTGCGCTGTAATCTTTTTGAGGGTTGGAAATTGTTGGTGGAACAAGATGTTGTATTATGTACGGAGGAATTTAGAGATATTCAGGGATAATATTCAGGGACGTTGAATATTCAGGGACGTTGTTACTTACGTTGTGAATATTCAGGGACGTTGTTACTTACGTTGTGAATATTCAGGGACGTTGTTACTTACGTTGCAAAACGCTTGACTCTGCCTTACTGGGTTGATAAAATCACCCCATGCCACGCCAAGCCAGATTAGACATTCCAGGCGCATTACATCATATTATGGTCCGGGGAATCGATAGGGCCAACATCTTCCGCGACACCGAAGATAAAGCCCGATTCCTTGTGCGCTTGGGGCAAACCGTTCAAGAGTCGCAAGGCGTCATCTATGCCTGGGTGCTGATGGACAACCACGTTCACCTTTTGTTGCGGAGCGGGCAAGTCGGCATCTCGGCTGTCATGAGAAAACTGCTTACCTGGTACGCACAATATTTCAATCGCAAGCATCTGAGAAAAGGCCACCTTTTTGAGAACAGGTATAAATCCATTCTCTGCGACGAAGACAACTATCTCCTTGCCCTTGTCCGATATATCCATCTGAATCCCCTTCGGGCAAATATCATCAAGACCATGGCAGAACTGGACACATTCCCCTGGAGTGGCCATCGGGCAATTATTGAAAAGGAGAAATTCCCGTGGATGGATACTGCAACGGTATGGACACAATTCGGAGACACGAAACGGAAAGCCATAGAAGAATACCGGCAGTTTATGCTGGAAGGCAGTGACCAGGGCCATGATCCACAGTTTTCTGGAGGCGGACTTGTCCGAAGTCTCGGGGGATGGTCAAACGTACTTTCCATGAGGCGCAAAGATCAGCAGGAAAAGGCCGATGAGCGGATCCTTGGCAGCGGCGATTTCGTGCATCACGTGACGCAGGAAGCAGAAAAAAAGTCTTTGCGGCAGATCAAATTCAACAGATCAGGTCTGACGCTTACAAAAATCATCGAGCAGGAATGCAAAAGGGTGAACGTTGGCCGCAACGAGTTGGAAAGTGGCAGTCGCAGATCGATGGTGAGCCGGACGCGGGCGGAGATCGCCCGGCGCGGAATGGAAGAGCTTGGTTTATCGGCGGCTGAAATCGCACGGCATCTCGGCGTAGCTACCTCAAGTATCACGCGGGCGGTCGCCAAGTCGCAGAAACAGGCTACAGCGCAACGTAAGTAACAACGTCCCCAAAAATGCAGTAATATATTCCCATACGCACGACATCATAATCCCATATTTCAGTTTACTGCCTCCCGATTATACGGTATTTTTTGACCATGGATAATACTCAAGTTCTCTACCCTCGCCTTCTTGAGACACGCATCGCCGAGGCAATGGCTGATACACCCGTTGTTTTAGTAGCCGGTCCTCGCCAAGCCGGCAAAACCACGCTTGTGCGGCAGATAGCAGCCCAAGAGATGCGCTACCTCACCCTGGACGATGAACTTACATTGCTGGCAGCAAAAGAGGATCCCGTGGGCTTGATCAGAAGTCTCGATCGTGCTGTGATTGATGAAATCCAGCGTGCCCCTCAATTGTTGCTCGCTATAAAAAAAACAGTCGATGAGGATCGACGCCCCGGCCGTTTTCTTCTGACGGGGTCCGCCAATTTGATGGCTCTGCCGATGGTGGCCGACTCGCTTGCCGGGCGGATGGAAACGTTGACTCTGCTGCCGCTGTCGCAAAGCGAAATTCACGGTAGCAACGCAAATTGGGTCGACAGCGCTTTTACCGGTCATCTTTTAACCGCGACACAACCATTTCTGGGCAATGACTTGATCGAGACTGTTTTGCGGGGAGGCTATCCCGAAGCTGTATTCCGCTCTTCAACCCGGCGCAGGACAGAATGGAGCAGGCAATACATCAACTCCATTATCCAACGTGATGTGCGTGATGTGGCGGATGTCGGAAAACTTGATCATCTGCCCAGATTTTTGCGGGCGCTGGCACAAGTTTCCGGACAGATGTGTAACTATTCCCAGCTTGGAGGGCAAGTCGGGCTGGATCACAAGACCGCTGCCCGCTACATTGGCGTGTTCGAACAGATGTATTTGCTGAGGCGCATTGAAGTCTGGGCGCAAAATAGACTGAATCGCATCGTTAAAACACCTAAAATACAGTTTGTCGATTCCGGTCTTTTATCTACGCTGGCGAATGTTACACCCACACTTGCACAAAAGAATCGTCATTGCTTTGGAAATGTTCTGGAGTGTTTTGTTTACGGTGAATTGCGCAAGCACATGGCCACAGCGGAGAGCAATTGTCAGCTTCTTTACTACCGCGATCACGACCAATACGAGGTCGATTTCATCATTGAGAATGCAGCAGGCAACCTGGTTGGAGTGGAGGTGAAGGCTGCTGCGACAGTGACGGTTGGCGACCTCAGAGGTCTGAAACGACTATCGAGTGCCGCTGGAGAACAGCTCAAGATGTGCGTAATTCTTTATGATGGCTCGGAGACCCTGCCCCTTGGAGACGGCTTTTGGGCGGCTCCGCTGTCATCTTTGTGGGGCCGGTGAGCATCGCAGTGGGGAATTCGGGGAACATGATACTAAATTCCAACAATAACATTCTGCGGTCAAGCCGCAGATGTTCGCGTTGAGCCTGTAGAAAAAGGTAAAAACATTGATAAAATACGGGCATTTCAGGCTGATTTATTGTAATCTTGCAACAGATGAAAGGAGTAAGACCGCGTAACTTCAGCACGAGGAATTGCAGTGGCCAAATACAAACCTTACTGCTATGCCCAGGGTCAGCTCATCCCGGTGATGTTTTCCAGACAGATCCAGCCCGGCACCTTCGAATTCACCTTGAATCACCTCATCGACCACGAGCTTGACCTTACCTGTTTTGACAGTCGGTTTACGAACGATGAAACCGGCGCCCCGGCCTTTGATCCCCGCATCCTGTTAAAAATCATCCGGTTCGCCTATTCCCGTGGCATCACCTCCAGCCGCAAGATCGCCCGCTGCTGCGAGGAGAACGTCGTCTTCATGGCGTTGTCCGCCAACAGTCGGCCCCATTTCACCACTATCTCCGATTTTATTTCCTCCATGGACAAGGAGGCCATTACCATCTTCCGGGAAGTGCTGCTGCTCTGTGATGAAATGGGCCTGATCGGCAAGGAGATGTTTGCCATCGACGGCTGCAAACCGCCGTCCAATGCCGCCAAGGAGTGGAGCGGTACCAAGGCGGACTTTAAGAAGAAGGCGGCCAAGATGGAAAAGGCCATTGAGTCGATGGTAAAAAACCACCATGTCAGCGACCGCAATCAGGGCGAGGGAGCACAGACCGGCCGTGATGAGCAGTATGTGGCCACCCTGCGCAACCGGCTTACGAAAATAAGAAAATGGCTGAATGGCAATGATGACAAACCGGGTAAAACCGGCAAGCCGCGTAAAAGCAACATCACGGATAATGATTCGGCCAAGATGAAAACCTCCAAGGGAGTTATCCAGGGTTATGACGGGGTGACGGCGGTGGACGGCAAGCACCAGATCATCGTCCATGCCGAGGCCTTTGGCCAGGGGCAGGAGCATGACTTGCTGGAACCGATGATTGACGGCACCCGCGAGAATTTCCAGGCCATCGGCAAGGAAGAGAACATTTTTGCCGAGACAAAGCTTGCGGCTGACAGCGGTTTCCACAGCGGCAAGAACATGGAAATGCTCTCTGAACAGGAAATTGACGCCTATGTGGCGGATACCGGCTTCCGGAAACGTGATCCCCGCTTTGCCGATGTGGATCGGTACAAAGAACGGACCAGGAAAGAAAGGGCAAGGCGGTCCGGGCATACCCGGCTCTTTACCATCGAAGACTTCACCTTTGCGGATGACCTGAGTTATTGTCTCTGCCCCGCCGGCAAGCGATTGTACCGAAGCGGCGGCAATGTTGTTACCAAGGGACTGCGCTCGGTGCGGTTCAAGGGCCCGAAATCAGCCTGCCTGCCCTGCGCGCTCAGAAGCCAATGCCTGCGTCATCCGGAAAGAACCGAGATCAGGCAGGTTGCCTCTTTTCAAGGCCGGACGGAAAAGGCCAAGGACTCATGCATCGAGAAGATGAAACGCAAGATCGACTCCGCAGCAGCAGGCCGGGCCATGTATGCCATGCGGTTGGCAATCGCGGAACCACCCTTTGCCCACATCTGCCGGGTAATGAGACTGAACCGGTTTACCCTGCGCGGCCGAGACAAGGTCAACAGCCAGTGGAACCTGTTCTGTATCGTGCATAATCTGAAAAAGATCCACCGCTACGGCGAAGGGTTCGCGTAGAAGCGGACATCAGGCAAAAGCAGCCCGGAACAGGGGAAAGAAACACCATGAAAGCAACATAAACGCGCCAAAAAGCTGAATAGCTGAGACAGAAAACTGGATCGAGGATGGCTGGAGATTTTTTAAAATAAAACTCTCCCGGCCACGCCGGTTTTCGCAAAAAACGGCTTTTTCTGCAGAATCGTTATGCCGCAGCCTCAAATGGGAACATCAGCATTATTTTTAAGAAGTCCTTTAGGCTTCGGGAGCGGATAGTTCGAGCGCGGCGTTTCCTGACTTCGATAAAAAGCAGGACAAGAAAACTGGATGCTGAAATTGTAGACCACCACTTCCTTACTCAAAACTGAGATTACGGAGACGAATAATGCCAAATTTTAGGCAAATAAAAAAAAACGGTATTCCGCGAATTGAATCACTGCGAGTCGAGAATTACCGGGCTCTAAAAAAAGTGGACCTCGACAAGCTCACCCCTATGACTGTGCTGCTTGGACCAAACGGTAGTGGCAAGTCGACGATTTTTGATGTGTTCAATTTTTTATCAGAATGTTTTCAATTTGGTCTGCGCTATGCGTGGGATCGGCGTGGACGTGGTAAGGAATTAAAAACACGTGGTGCGCTTGGGCCAATTGTGTTTGAGCTGAAATACCGTGAGCGGCCTAAAACCCCGGTCATTACCTATCACTTGGCTATCGATGAGGGCATCAAGGGACCGGAGATTGTCGAGGAATGGTTGCAGTGGCGGCGTGGTCAAACGGGACAGCCATTTAGGTTCTTAGAATTTCGTCGAGGTATTGGTAAGGCGGCCAGTGGTGAGGCGCCGGATTCTGAGGATGTGCGCATAGACACGAATCTACGCTCACCCGATTTGATCGCGGTGAATACATTAGGCCAGTTTACCGAGCATCCACGAGTTGCCGCGTTACGCGAGTTTATCACTGATTGGTATGTTTCTTACCTTTCTATTGATCAGGCCCGTAATCAGCCAGAAGCAGGGCCGCAAGAACGCTTGAGTAAAAGCGGAGAAAATCTTCCTAATGTGATTCAGTTTCTAAAGGAACGGCATCCCGAACGGTTGGAACAGATATTTTCCGTTCTTCGGAGGCGTATTCCACGGCTTGAACGTGTCGATGCTGATTTAATGCCTGATGGCCGCTTGTTGCTTCAAATCAAAGACGCACCTTTCGAGCAGCCCGTGCTTTCAAAATTTGCTTCCGATGGCACGATGAAAATGTTGGCATATCTGACGGTGCTATATGACCCAGAGCCACCTCGATTCATCGGTATTGAGGAGCCTGAGAATTTCCTGCATCCCCGCTTGTTGCCGGAACTTTCAGAAGAGTGTCGCGCAGCTTCTGAACGTTCACAACTTTTGATTACTAGCCACTCGCCGTTCCTTCTAAACGCGATGCGGGCTGAAGAAGTGCGTGTGCTATACCGTGACGAACTGGGATTTACCCAAGCGGTACGCGCTAGTGAGATTCAGGGCATTCCTGAATTCATCCAAGCGGGTGCTACGTTAGGGCATTTGTGGATGGAAGGACATTTTGGCATTGGCGATCCCTTGGTCAACCAAGGCGCACCACGTACTATTATGCGGGGGCGCGGCTGATGTTGGAAAAATTGATTGTTATCGTCGAAGAGCCTTCTATGGAAGCGGCTCTTGAGCATTTGCTGCCCAAGATACTGGGTAATGTAGATTTCGAAATCAGAAGATTTCAATGCAAGGACGAGTTGCTCAAAAAACTACCGGATCGTCTGTGCGCTTACAGCGCCTGGTTATCGCAAAGCTGGGCAATTTTAGTTTTGGTTGACCGAGATGACGATGACTGTCTGACATTGAAGCAGACCTTGGAAAGGATGGCGGTAAGAGCTGGGTTGATCAGTAAAACCAGAGCTGGTTATGGCAGGCCCTTTCAGGTGGCCAACCGTATTGCCATCGAAGAGTTGGAGGCGTGGTTTTTTGGTGATTGGCTAGCCGCACAAGCAGCTTATCCTCGTCTGCCACACAGTATTCCGCATAAAGCTGGGTATCGCATCCCGGATGCCATACTTGGCGGCACTTGGGAGGCTTTGGAAAGAGTACTAAAAAAAGGAGGCTATTTCTCTACAGGGCTACGAAAGATTGAGTGTGCACGAGCAGTGGCACATCACATGGTGCCGGAGAGAAACACTTCGAAAAGTTTTCAAGAATTCGACAAGGCGGTTTCTGCGGGCCTGTAAAGAATTTTGTGTAAATGGTTTTCATTTTTAATTTTCAATATGCAGGCATTCTGTCGCCGAACAAGATTGAAAAGCGGTTCAAGGCAGCCTTCCAGTCTCTGATTGGCATAGTCCATTTTTTGGCGATATTGTTCAGCGCCATGTAAAGCAGTTTAAGCATCGACTCGTCATTGGGAAATGAACCCCGGTTCTTGGTAACTTTGCGCAGTGACATGTTCAACGACTCAATAGCATTGGTGGTATATATCACCTTGCGTATCTCGGGCGAATACGCAAAAAATGGGGTGATTCTTTCCCAATTTCTTCGCCAGGATTGGCCGATGGACGGATGCGTTTTGTCCCATTTTTCTTCAAAGGTCATCAGTTCCATTTCGGCCTGCTCGGCTGTTGGCGATTGGTAAATGGCCTTGAGATCCGCAGCCACCTCTTTGCGCTGTTTCCATGAGACATATTTCAGGGAATTGCGCACCATGTGGACGAGACAGAGCTGGACCTGGGTGAAGGGGAAAACCGTCTCAATGGCTTCAGGAAAACCCTTGAGGCCATCGACGCAGGCAATGAAAATATCCTGCACGCCACGGTTTCTTAGCTCAGTCACTACCTGCAACCAGAACTTGGCGCCCTCGTTTTCGGCAACCCACATTCCCAGGACATCCTTGACGCCGTCCATGGTGATGCCAATAGCCAGATAGACCGCCTTGTTCTTAACATGCCCATTGTCGCGCACCTTAACCCGGATAGCGTCCATGTAAACAATGGGATAAATGGGGTCCAACGGGCGATTTTGCCAAACTTTAACCTCGTCAGCAACGGCATCGGTGACCGTTGAAATCAGGGTGGGAGAGACATCAACTCCGTAAATGTCTTCCAAGTGCCCCTGAATCTCCCTGGTAGTCATCCCTCGGGAGTAGAGAGAGATAATCTTGTCGTCAAAGCCGGGAAAGCGGGTTTGCCCTTTGGGAATGATGACCGGATCGAAACTGCTGTCGCGGTCGCGCGGGACCTCAATCGGCATTTTACCGAAGTCGCCCTTGATGGTCTTTGCAGAGTTACCATTTCGGGCATTACCGCCTTTGGTGACGATGGTTCCATGTTTTTCGTGGCCCAGGTGGACGGTCATTTCCGCCTGTAACGCCCGCTCCAGTAAGGCCTTGGTGAGCTGCTTGAGCAGCCCGTTTTCACCGATCAGTTCTTCGGGCTTCTGGTAATTGTAGTCGGCAAGTAAACGATCCAAAATTTCTTTATCAATGGCCATATGAGCTCCTTTTTAAAGGGTAGTTTTTTGACTTACTCAGTCATAGCCATTTACACAAACTATTTTACACCCTCGTTTCTGCCGCACTAGCATGGATTTGAGTTAATGAGTTTTAAGAGGTCCTTTGGCTTCGGGCGCGGACAAGGCGAGCGCGGCGGACTTGGGCTTCGACATGAAAAAAGCCTTGGCTCTGGAAAATGCCCTCGCAAGCCCGAAGAAAAAGCCCAACGATTCATTTCACCGGACCGCAAAAGGAAAAGGAAACAGATTTATTTTTACAGTCTGTACTCGTCGCGATTATACGTTTCATTCCACAGCCGCCCTTGCTTCGATTTGTTCCCAAACCGACCACTTACTGAAGCGTGCGGAAATAATTGAAACTATCCTGGGAGCGGCTCTTGGCGCGGGCGGAAAGGGTGCGGCGCAGGGCGGCCATTTCCTTTTTGTGAAAGGAAACATTGGCAAGGTCGATAACGACGAAATCAAGCCCGGAATTTTTCAATTCCGCCAGTTGCCCAAGCAGAGAAAAAGGCTTATCAGGCAAGGCCAGGGTCTGCCCCCATTTCTGCTGGAGGGAGAAGCGTTCACCCTTGGGGCTGACAAAGGTCTTGTTGAACTGAAAGAAATCAGGATGAAGCCGGGCGGTGAAAAGAGCCGGACGGCCGAAAACGGTCAGTCCCGCCCCACCCTTCTTTTTCCTTTCACAGATCTTCTGCAGATTATCCCGGTCTGTTTCAATGGAGATCTGAACCGCGGCAATCCCGCTTTCCCGCAAAAATTGCATGGTCAGGGAATTCAGCACATTCAGGGTATAGTCCCCCACCAGGGCCGGTCCCTGATGCAAAGGCCGCCGCCCCCCTTCACGGGAATTTTTCCCGGTCGAGGGAAAAAGCTGCAATTGGCCGATATGGCTTATCATCCAGGAACGGTAGCCCTTTTGCACAAGTTCCCGCACCACCTGCCGGTAAAAGTCCACATCATCTTCCAGGATGACCGGCGGCAAAGAGAAGGTCACGGTTTTCGCCACATGGCGCATCATTTTTTCCCCCTGCAACCGGCCGACTGTTTCCCGGTCAAGAAGGACAATGAGCCTGTCCGGGCGGTCGACAACCGGTTGCGTCAGGATCCGCAGGTCACCACGCACCCAGAGGGGAAGATCCGCCGATCGCGCCTGGGCAGGCGGCGGGCCGCCCCGTTTTTTCGCGGCCGGCGCGGTTGAGGAGGACACCAGGGCAAGGGACTTGAGGACCTTGTTTGCCTTGTCGCCTTTTTTGATCTTTTCGATGAGAGCCCGAAAACGCGGAGGCGGGGTTAATCGGCCCTTACTGGCCTCCATCTGCCGTCGACTGCGCACGTCAACCTTGTAGAGCATGTCGCCGGGTTCGGCCGTGGCACCCGAGAGCAGCAGCGTCACACTGTCGTCCTTTTCCCCTCGCCCTTTTTTCCCGCCCGCGGAGGCGTGGACGTCCTTGACCGTAAATGAGGCCCGGTCACCTGAATCCTCGTGATGCAGGCGCACCCGGTCACCGGTTTCAATCGATTCATGCAGGGTGAGGGTCAGACGTCCGGCCTGCACCGCCTCAACCCGGCCGAGAAAATGGCCGATGTTGCCCGAGGTGTAGGGGGTAACGGCATCAGCCGGCTGGGATGACAGGAAATATCCGCCGGTCGACTTGCGCCCCATGGCCTGATGCAGCAGGTTTTGCACCTCCGGCAGAACGTCCGCCGCGTTGTCCCCGGCATCGATCATCTTCCGATAGGCCCGAACCACCGATCCCACATAGCTCTGGCTGCGCATTCGTCCTTCAATTTTCAGGGAAACGACGCCCGCCCGGACAAGCCGGGGCAACAGGCCCACCCCCTCCAAATCGTTCATGGAAAAAAAGTAACCTTCCCGCGGCCCCTTGATTTCCCCGGCCCACCCATACTTTCTCCGGCAGGGCTGTACGCATCGGCCCCGCAGACTGCTTTTGCCGCCCAGATAACTGCTGAAAAGACAAAGCCCGGAATAGCTGAAACAAAGGGCGCCGTGCACGAACACCTCCAGATCCACCGGGCACTGTCCGTGAATTTTTTCCGTCTCCGCCAGGGTTACTTCCCGGGCCAGAACCACCCGTTTAAATCCCATGTCGGCAAACTGACGGACTGCAAGAGAATTGTGGGCACCCATCAAGGTGCTGGCATGAAGGGTAAAGGAGGGAAAATATTTTCTGACCAGGGAATACAAACCGAGATCCTGAATAATCAAGGCATCCGGCGCGAGCTGTTCGAGCAGGGAGAGCAGTTCGACAAGCTGGGGGATTTCCTCTTCCTTCACCAGGCTGTTCATGGCAAGGTAGACCTTGACGCCCGACCTCCGGCCGTAATCGATCATGGAAGCCAGCTCTTCCGGGGTAAAATGTTTGGCCAGGGCGCGGGCATTCAGGGCCGGAGCGCCGATATAAACCGCATCCGCCCCTTCCTCCACCGCCGTGGCAAAAACATCAAGCGATCCTGCCGGTGCCAGGAGTTCCGGTTTGCCGACGAAATTCCCTTTCATATTTCTTCGAGCGGCAGAATGAAAAAGAAGTTATTGCCTTCCAGGGTCGGCTCGTAGCCAACCTCGCCGCCATGCATCTCCACCACCTGTTTCACAAAGGTGAGTCCATGACCGGTGCCGCTGTGCTGCCCGCTGTTTTTCCCCCGATACCCTTCGGTGAAAACGCCAAACGCGTCATCCTTATCAAGATGAGGCCCGGTACTGAAAATATTGAATTTAACCCCCGGCCTTCCGGGGCCGAAGTAATCGGGCAGAACCGTGCGGCCATAGGCGATGGCCTTGCGGGGCCGGCCCTCATGGTCGATGATTTCCTCGGTGTATTTGACCGCATTGGAAAAAAAATTGGCATATACCTGGGACAGCAGCCCGATATCAACTCGAAGCGGAATCTGCTCCGCCGCCATGTCTTCCGGCCGCTCAACGATAATTCCCCGATCGGCGAGTCTTCTGGCAAACTGCTCAAGCTGGGGAAGAATGATCTCATTCTCCACCATGCACTTCTTTGAATGAAGGACGAGATGGCCCTTTTCGAAATGATCGCGCCGAAAAAGGCTTTCCAGAAAAAGGCTGCAATTGCTGTGGTGCTTCAGCATTTCCTGATGGTAATCAGTCAGATCCTGATGAAGGCCCGTGACTTTGCCGATGATCTCCTGACAGATCCTGTCTTCCACCCCAAGCACCCGCTTCATTCCCATCATCTTTTCTTCCAGTTCCTCGACATCCTTAATTTTTTTTCGCACACGGTTAAAAAGATGTTTAAAGTACATGTTGGGAATAATGACATTATGCTCGATATCCATCACCAGGTTGTTGATGAACTTCAGATGGTTGATATTCTGGATGGCCATCCTCCGGTTATAGAGATTAAAGCCGATACGGTTGGCGAATTTACCGAGGAAAAACTGTTCCTGTTCACTGAGTTCCCGCGATGTTTCGATTTCGAGCATGCCCAGCAGCAGAATATCGTGATTTGCATGGGCCGAAACCGGATCACTTTGTCGACTTGCAATCGGCACGAGAAAAAAACCATCAGCCGAGTACATATGATCAACAAGTTTGACATAAGCGGGTGCGGCAACAGGGCCGGCCGAAACCCCTTCCGAGCTGTCGCACGCCAATTCCAGAGATTGGCTCGTCTCATTGCGCAGATACAGCCTGGTCTCGACCCCCATGAACTCTTTCAGCACCGAAACGGAGATCCGATAAAAATCTTCCAGGGAGCCGTATTCCTGGGCCAAGTCAAAAAAAGTCTTCAGGATATCATTCTGCTCGCTGGTGAAATTATAGCGTTTGTAGTCCTCTCTTTTCTGGACGATACGACTGCTTATTTCCGCCATCCGCTTGACTGCCATCGTCGAATTGGTCATGCCTTCACAAAAAATCAGTCAAAAGTTAGTCTGACCTCATCCTGCTCCCCTTCTTTTTCATGAAGGATGACATGGACATGATCGGTGACGTTTTCCCGCACCTCAAGCCCCCAGTAATTGGGCTGGATGGGAAGCTCCCGGCCGCACTGCCGGTTGATCAGGACCGCCAGCTGAATGGCCCGCGGCCGACCCAGATCCATGATGGCGTCAAGCGCCGCACGGATGGTGCGTCCGGTATACAGGACATCATCAACCAAAATCAGGGTATGCTCTTCCACCGAAAAGGGGATATCGGTCGTCTTGACAATGGGATTCTGCGAAACCAGACTCCAGTCATCACGGTAAAGGGTAATGTCAAGATAACCGACGGGCAGCTCCAACCCCTCATGCTCCCTGACTATTTTCCGCAAACGGTCGGCAAGATAGACGCCGCCGGTATGAATGCCGATCAGCGCCAGTCGTTTGATGCCGCGGTTGTCCTCCATGATCTGCAAGGCCATGCGGGTGAGGGATCGCTCGATATCCTGGGCGCTCATGATCAAAGTTCTTTTCTCGGCCACGTTCCATTCTCCCTGTTTTCCGGACTAGCGCCAGAAAACATCAATACCCTTTTCATGCACCAGGTTGATCGCTTCCGGAAACGCCTCGCACTCGGCGGCAAACACCTTTGCCGCTATATCGTCCGGGGTGTCGTTTTCCGTGAGCTGAACACATTTCTGCACAATGATCGGGCCTTCATCATACACCTCATTGGCAAAATGGACCGTACAGCCGCTCACCTTCACTCCGCGCTCATGCACGGCGCGATGCACCTTCATGCCGTAAAAACCGGCGCCGGCAAAAGAAGGAATAAGCGACGGATGGATATTGATCACATTTCTTCTGAGATGAGCAGGCGGTTCATAGAGTTTCAGGAAACCGGCCAGCAGAATAAGCTCCACATCATAGTCGGCAAGAGTGCGATTGATGATGGCGTTATCAGCGGCATGAACGGCGGGATAGCCGTAGTTGCGAGCCTTTTGCAGACCGAGGGCGTCCTTGACGTTTGAGATGACGACGGCAATGCTGCCCTGCATGGTGCCGTTTTGGATTCGTTGATGAAAATTATCCAGGGTACGGCCGCTGCCGGAAAGAAGAACAGCCATTTTCATGAATTGTCTCCTCAACGGAAAGAAGGGTCGGAATCAACATTCACCTTATCAAGCCAGGCGGTAATCAGGCTGTCGTACCGGCCGGTCAGGGCGAAAACTTTCCTGGCCAGCAGGAAACGGGTTTTCAGGGTGGTGTTGCCGTGCTGTTTGATTTCGCCGATGACCGTCGGATAATCGGCGGGATCGACAATAACGGTGACATCCTGGAAATTCTTGGCCGAGGAGCGCAGCATGGTGGGTCCGCCGATATCGATATTTTCAATGGCATGCGCCAGGGTGCAATTGGGGTCGGCGGTGGCCTTGTCAAAGGCGTAAAGATTGACGGCAACGATATCGATCGCCTCAAGGCCATGTTCCTTCATCTGGCGGAGATGGTCGGGATTGCCCTTCTGCGCCAGAATACCGCCGTGCACCTTGGGATGCAGGGTTTTCACCCGACCGTCGAGCATCTCGGGAAAGCCGGTAAATTCCGACACATCCTTGACCTTGATGCCGCTGTCGCGCAATTTTTTGGCTGTTCCGCCGGTGGAGAGAATTTCAATACCAAGAGCTTCAAGCTCCTTGGCAAATCCCTCGATTCCAGACTTATCCGTCAGGCTGATAAGCGCCCTTTCCGCTTTTTTCATGTCAATCTCCCCTGTGTTATTTAAAATCAAAAAAAGTCGATGGGAAAAGCCGGCAGGCAGAAGTGAAAGGATTCAGCAGCTCTCCGTTCTTCCGCCGTCCGGACTTTATTCCGTATCGCTTTTTCTGGTAAAATTCCGGATCAGTCGCCTGTCCCGCTTGCCCGGCCGTTTGGGTGGGGGCATATCGCCGGCAAGCCGCATCAGGCGTCGGTCTTCACCTTGTTTTTGCCGGGCGGCGATGCTCGCTTCGGTTTCCTCATAAAGCGTGCGGGCAATGGGTGCCGGTCCACGACGATCAGACAATGCCCGGACAATGACGACAAACTCCGTTTCATCCCGGACAATCCGCAGCGCATCGCCGACACCCACGCCGCGCGCCGACTTGACCCGATCCCCGTTGACATGGACATGACCGCCGCTCACCGCCTTGGCCGCCATGGAACGTGTCTTGTAAAATCTGGCGGCCCACAGCCATTTATCAATCCGCACTTTTTCTTCAGTCACAGCATGCCATAATAATTGATTCAACGCTCCGAGAGTAGCGAAAAAATTACCATATTTTACCACCGGCTGCAAAAAAGTTCGAGATGTTCCGGCAAACCTGAAAACTTTGATGACGGCGAAAATCCCGGAACAAACGGCGGCCAAAGAAACCTGTTGGCGATGTGGACAAAAAAAGGTAAAAAGGGTCTCTTATGAAGCTGAAAACAGTGGGTATCAAAAACATTCGCTATCCGGTCATGATCAGGGAAAAATCAGGAGGCGGCCTGCAGTCCACGGTGGCGAGCATCACCCTGCAGGCCAACATGCCCCGGCGCTTCCGGGAAACCTGCGTTGCAACCTTTCTCGATGTCCTGCGCAAATACCAGGAGGACATGAGCGTCACCATCTTCCCCAAGCTGCTGGTGGAAACCAGGGACCAGTTGCAGGCCAACTCCGCCCATCTGGAGATGACATTTCCCTATTTTCTGGAAAAAAAGGCGCCGGTGACAAAAACATCGGGCTTGATGGAGTATACCTGCCGTTTTGCCGGCGGCATCGGCGAGGATGAAGATTTTATTCTTTCCGTCTGGGTGCCCAGCACCACCTTATGCCCCTGCTCCAAGGAAATCAGCGAATTCGGCGCCCACAATCAGCGGGCGGAAATCAACCTGAACGTCAAGTCAAAAGGCTTCATCTGGGTGGAGGACCTGATCAGTTTGGTGGAGTCCGGGGCCTCCTGCGAAGTTTATTCCATCCTCAAGCGACCCGATGAAAAATTCGTTACCGAACAGGCGTACAAAAATCCGATGTTTGTTGAGGATGTGGTGCGCAAGGTAGCGGAAATGGCCCAGGCCCACCCTGACATCTACTGGTTCTCGGTAGGGGTGGAAAGCTTCGAATCGATTCACAAGCACAGCGCCTATGCCTATGTCGACAGCAGCGGCATTGAAGCCTAACGTCCCATTTCCCCATATAACCGTTCAGACCGCAGATAGCGCACCACCGCCGGTGGAATAAGCTTTTCCACCGGGCTGCCCTGTCGTAATCTTTCCCGCACCAAAGAGGAAGAAACGGCAACCGGCTCCATGGACAGGGCAAGAATGCTTTTGCCCCCCTTCCTTGACCAGATTCCCGCACCCGTTTCCCGGTAATCGGGAAAATTGCCGGCAATAACCTCGGACAAAACATGGTGCCCATGGGTCGGTCTGTCGATGACCACGAAAGAACTGCCTTGCAGAAGCTCCCGGTAGCATTTCCAGCTCGTTATATCGGCAAAGGCGTCCAGGCCGATGATGAAAAAAAGATCCGCCTCCCGGCCCAGTTTGCGCCGAAACTGGGCCAGGGTGTCAATGGTATAGGACGGGCCGCGGCGCAGCCCCTCGATGTCCGAGACAATGTAACGCGGCTCCCCTTGCAGGGCCAGGCGCAGCATGGCCACCCGATGGGCAAATGACGTGATGAACCGACTGGATTTATGGGGTGGCTCGGCAGCAGGGATAAAGTAAAGGGTATCAAGCGCAAGCTGCTCCAGCGCAGCCTTTGCCACCGCCATATGACCGTTGTGGACAGGATCAAAGGTGCCGCCGAACAGGCCGATCTTTTTCATGCGTCGGCTCCTGTATTTTTACGAAAAACAAAGGAGTCAGAAGATTTTTACTCCTGACTCCCGCCTTCTCAAAAAATCCTACGCCCGCACCTGACCCTCGCCGTAGACGATGAATTTTTTGGTGGTCAGCTCTTTCAACCCCATGGGCCCGTAGGCGTGCAGCTTGGTGGTGCTGATACCGATTTCCGCCCCCAACCCGAACTGACCGCCGTCGCTGAACCGGGTGGAAGCGTTGATCATCACCGCCGAGGCGTCAACTTCCCGCAGAAAACGCTGGCCGTTGGCATAACTGTTGGTGACGATGGCCTCCGTATGCTGGGAACCGTATCTGACGATATGGGCCATGGCCGCGTCAAGATCGGGCACCACCTGAACCGCCAGGATCAGATCAAGAAACTCCATGCCCCAATCCGCATCACCGGCTGCTTTCGCCTGGTTCACCAGGGCCCGGGTTTTCCCGCAACCCCTGATTTCGACTCCGGCCTTGATCAGCTCGGCGCCGACCAAAGGGAGAAATGCCGCGGCGATCCTCTCATGGACCAGCAGCGTCTCCAGGGCGTTGCAGACTCCGGGGCGTTGCACCTTGCCGTTCATGACGATATTGATTGCCATCTGCAGATCGGCGGTTTCATCTACAAAGACATGACACACCCCTTTGTAATGTTTCAGTACCGGGATGCGGGAGTTTTCCGCGACAAAACGAATGAGCCCTTCGCCGCCCCGGGGGATGATGAGATCGATTTCTTCCTCCAGCCCGAGCATGAAAGTAACCGCCTCGCGGTCGGTGACGGGAATTACCTGGATTGCCGCGGCGTCGATCTTCTCCGCAGCCAGACAGTCCTGCAGCACCTTGGCCAGGGCGAGATTTGAATGGATGGCCTCGGAGCCGCCCCGCAGCAGAATGCTGTTGCCCGCCTTGAGACACAGCGCCGCCGCATCCACCGTGACATTGGGCCGGGACTCGTAAATCATGCCGATAACGCCCAAAGGAATACGCATGCGCCCGACCATGATACCGTTGGGCCGCTTGATCATTTCCGTCACCTCCCCCACCGGATCCGGCAGGGCGGCAACCTCCTTGAGGCCGTTTATCATGGAGGACATGACCTTGTCGGAAAGGCTGAGACGATCAAGCATGGCGGCGGACAGCCCTTTGGCGCGCCCGGCAGCGAGATCCTTGTCGTTTTCCCGGCGGATGTAATCCTTCTGCTCGTCCAGGGCGCAGGCCATGCGGAGGAGAACCCGGTTCTTGCTTTCCGTGGATAAAGCGGTCATTTTACGGGAGGCGGCCTTTGCCTGCCCGGCCATCTTCTTAATCGTTTCCTGGATCGTGCTCATCTTCTGCTCCCGGCAATTCAATTATTCCTTGAAGCCTGTTGCTTCAACTTCTTCCTGATTCACCGTGTTTGAATTCCGAATGCCGAGCATAACCAGATTATCCCGGTGAATCACCTCGTCGCTGTCCTTGTAGCCGATCAACTCCTCTATTTTCGAGGTATGACAGCCATGAATCCTTTCTATATCCGCTGAGTCGTAATTGACCAGACCCGCGGCAATGGCCTTTCCTTCAGGCGAAAGACAGTGCACCGGATCTCCCACCCCGAATTTCCCCCGCACCTCGCGGATGCCCGAGGGCAGCAGACTCTTGCCCTGATCGGACAAGGCCCGGCAGGCGCCGGTGTCAAGCACGAGATAGCCTTTGGGCCGAAGGGTATAGGCGATCCAGTGCTTCCTGCTGGCCAACTTCCGCTCCAGGGGGAGAAAAAAGGTGCCCACCAGCTCACCTGCAAAAAGCTTGCGCAGAACCCCCGGCTCCCGGCCCGGACCGATAAACGAACATCCGCCCTTGGCCGCCACCATTTTGGCGGCAAGTATCTTGCTGCGCATGCCGCCGGTACCGAGGCTTGAACCGCAGATATTTCCGGCCATGTTTTCCACTTCCTCGTCAACCTCGGCCACGGTATGCACCCTGGTTGCCTGGGGATTGGTACAGGGATTGCCGGTATACAGACCATCAACGTCGGTCAGACAGATAAAGGCGTCGGCATCGATGAGATTGGCCACCATGGCGCCCAGGGTATCGTTGTCGCCGAAACGGAGTTCCTTGACCGATACGGTATCGTTTTCATTGATTATGGGGAGAATTCCCCATTCAAACAGGGTAAAGATGGTGTTTCTGACATTAAGATAACGATCCCGATGGGCGAAATCGTCATGGGTGAGCAGTACCTGGGCCACCTTCTGATCATGGCGGTCAAACAGATCTTCGTATGAATGCATGAGGCTCGATTGCCCCACGGCTGCGGCAGCCTGTTTTTCCCGCATGCGCAGCACGCGATTGCCGAGGCCCAGCTTTTTCCGGCCCGAGGCCACTGCTCCGGAACTGACCAGAATAACCTCCCGGCCGCTTTCCTTGAGAAAGGTCAGTTCCTCGGCCAGATTGTCAAGTACGGCCTGATTAAGGCCTGATCCGGTGGTGAGCACGGCGCTGCCTACTTTGACCACTACCCTTTTTGCCGCACTGAGATAACTTTTACGCAATTCGCCGCCCTTTTCCCGGGCCACCTGAAATGTCATGTCGGTTCTTCCACGTCCTCACTTTCGCGCATCTCCTCCAGGAGATGGGCAATCTGATCCCGCAATTCACCTAAGCCGTGTCCGGTGACGGCGGAAATAGGCAGCACATCGATGCCTTCTTTGCCGAACCTGTCACGCAGCTCATCAACAGCGGATTGTTCCTCAATGAGATCGACTTTGTTTAAAAGGACAAGACGGTGCCGGCCGAGCAAGGCTTCATTATAGAGGTGCAACTCCTGCTCCAGGGTATGATACTGATCGAGCGGATCACCCTCCTGGCCGGAAGCGTCTATGACGTGCAGCAGAATACGGGTCCTTTCAATATGGCGGAGAAACTTATGCCCAAGGCCCGCACCGTGATGCGCGCCTTCGATGAGGCCTGGAATATCCGCGATAATGCACTGCAGGCCATATTCAAACCGCAGGACGCCGAGCTGCGGCTCCAGCGTCGTGAATGGATATGGGGCAACCTTGGGATTGGCGGCGGACAGCCGGGAAAGCAGGGTCGATTTTCCTGCATTGGGAAGGCCGATCAAACCGACATCGGCGAGCAGCTTGAGTTCGATAAGGAGCCAGCGTTCGTCGCCGGGGCGACCTTTACCGGCCTTGCGCGGGGCCCGGTTGGTGGCGGTGGCGTAATGCACATTGCCGCCGCCGCCCTTGCCGCCCTGCGCCACCACGATACGCTGGTGGCTGGTGACGAAATCGGCTATGACTTCGCCTGTTTCCGCGTCCTTGATAATTGAGCCGACAGGAACAGTGACGAGGCAGTCGCTGCCCTTCCGGCCATGCATCTTCTTGCCTTGCCCACCTGTCCCGTTCTGGGCGATAAAGTGGGACCGGTAACGGAAGTCGATCAGTGAGTTGAGTCGGTCGGACGCCTCCATAATGACCGAACCGCCACGCCCACCGTCACCACCGTCAGGTCCACCCTTGGGCACGAACTTCTCCCGACGGAAGCTGATACATCCATTTCCTCCGTCGCCGGCCTTGACAAAAAATTTGGCTTCATCCACGAATGCCATGTATACGTCACCTTGACGGAGGAAAACATCAGAAAACCTTAAGCGGTTTCGACCGGATAGACGCTCACTCTTTTGCGATCTTTACCGAATTTCTCATATGCGACAACACCATCGACCATTGCATAGAGAGTATAATCCCGGCCCAGTCCGACATTGGTGCCGGGATGAATCCTGGTGCCGAGCTGACGCACCAGGATGTTTCCGGCCCGAACTTCCTGGCCACCGAATCTTTTCACACCACGACGCTGGGCATTACTGTCCCTGCCGTTCTTTGAACTACCGCCTGCTTTCTTATGAGCCACAATGCAACCTCTTAAAAATAGTGCGGGCAGCGGCCATGAACGGCACCCTGCCACGCAATGATTAAGAATTTCCGTTTATTAAATGGTTATTTCTTTAATTTCCAGCGCCGTATACGGCTGGCGATGGCCTTTTCGCAACTTGTATCCTTTGCGGCGTTTCTTCTTGAAGATCAGCACCTTTTTGTCTTTATCCTGCTCGACAATACGGGCCGTCACCTTGGCGCCGTCAACAACAGGCCGGCCGATCTTGACATCATCACCGGCGGCAACCAGCAGAACATCATTGAGTTCCACCGTGTCGCCCACCTCACCGGCAAGCTTTTCAACGCGAAGTTTTTCGCCTGCCGCCACCTGATACTGTTTACCGCCGGTACGAATTATAGCGTACATATTATCCTCCAACTTCAAAACGAAATGATTTCTATCCCGAGCGCAACCAACTGAACCGGCTCCGCAAACGCAGATTTATATACTAAGACACAGAAACAGTGATAAATACCACAATGGACGGATTTGTCAAGTTTGATTTTTCTTCTTGTTCTCCGCCTTGTGATCCGACAAATTTCAACCTCACCCGGTTTATTTCCTCGTTGCCTTCTGCTATGTTATGAATCAAAGTATTTTACCCATTGCAACACACAACTATTTTATAAAAAGTGAACGTATGCGCCTCTTCTTTATTTTTCTTTTTTTCATCTTCGCGCCTCTTTCATCTCTTGCGGCGGCTTCGTCACAATCCGCGGATTTTCAGGAAGGGAAAAAAAATTTCCTCGCCGGCAATTACCGGGAAGCCGACAGATTCCTTTCCGCGGCGTTCAGGAATGACCCCGCCAACCCCGACATCAACTTCTATCTCGGCCTCGTCCTGTATGAGCTGGGAGATTATGAAGCCGCCCTGATGGCCTTTGAACGGGTCCTTATCGCGGATCCCAATGCGACCAGGGTCAAACTCGAAATAGCCCGCTGTCATTTCCGCCTGGGTTTCCGGGAGCTGGCCCGCCAATATTTCCGGGAAGTGCTGGCGACCAAACCGCCGGAAGCGGTCTGGCGAAATATCGAGCACTATATGACGGCCATTGACGAGATGGAAAAACGCCATCTCTTCAGCGGCAGCTTTTCCCTGGGCCTCAGCCTGGATGACAACGTCTACCTGTCGCCGGTAAGCGATATCGTCCTGGGCGGCATTCAGCTCACCGGGGCAACCGCCAAACCCCGGGATGACGAGATCTTCTCGACCACAACGGTGATCAATCATGTTTATCGCCCCAACACGCCCGCATACACCTGGAAAACGGCCTTCACCAACTACAACGCCTTTTATGAAACATGGCATGACCTGGATGTTTATTACTATGAAATGAAAAGCGGGCCGGTGTGGAAAACCGACCGGTTCATGTGGAACAACCACGGCATCATCAAGCATATCGATGTGGAACATGACCGCTATCTCGACTCGCTGGGCCTCGGCAGCCTGCTGACTGTTCCACTGCTGCCCCGGATGCTGATAACCTTCGGCGGCCAGATCGAGGAAAAAGACAACCATTCCGATCCCTATCTCGACGCCACCAATATCAACATCAATTTCAACCCGGTGCTGACCATCGGCCCGAACCGGATAAGCGCTTACCTGTTCAATGAAATTGAAAACGCCGACGACGAGGTGAACAGTTATGATCGTATCGGCTGGATCCTAAGCTATGAACGCCTGATGTTCCTGGATACAACGATTTTCGCCGGGATCGGCGCAAAAACGACCGAATACGACGGCGAAAACATCTTCTTTCTCAAAAAACGCAACGACACCGTTCAGGAACTGAAGGTCGGTGTTTCAAAATTGCTTTGGCAATCCGGAAAAAAACGGACGAATCTTTCCGGACAACTCAGTTATACCTATCTTGATTCCGATTCCAATATCAGCCTCTATACCTACCGTAAAAATCTTGTTTCCCTTGGCCTGACCCTGGGATTTTTCTAAAGGAGAATCAGCCATGAACAATGCCGAACCGCGCTCCCCTCTCTTCTCCGTTCTCCTTTTCGGCCTGCTGCTCTGTTTCTTTTCCTTACCGCCGATATGCCGGGCGGAGGAAAATGCCGGCCCGGTCGCAACCGTGGTGGCCCTACGGGGCAAGGTGGAGGCCATTGACGCCGCCGGAAAATCGCGACCGCTTGCCGTAAAAGACCCGATCCATGCCGCGGACAGCATCAAAACCGGTCCGCGTGGACGCATCCAGATCCTCTTCACCGACAACACCATCTACAGCCTCTCCGACAACAGCGAAATGCAGATCTCCCAGTACAGCTGGCAACCGGACAAGAAGGAGGGGGAACTGAAAACAAAAGTGAAGGAAGGGGTCTTTCGGGTGATGGGCGGCGCCATTACCAAGCATTCCCCGGAAAACTTCACCACCGAAACGCCGGCCGCCACCATCGGCATCAGGGGCTCGATGTATGCCGGTACCGTGACCGGGAAATCGCTTTCCGTGGTGTTTCAAGGCGGCAAGGGAATTACGGTGACCAATCCCTTCGGCACGGTTGAGATTTCCCAGCCCGGCTTCGGCACCAAGGCGTCGACGGAAAGCGCCCCGACACCTCCCGCGAAATTCAGCGAACAGGAAGTTGCCTCTTTGAATAAAAAGGCGAGTGATGAGGCGGAAGACAACGGGGAGGAAACGGAGGAAACAACCACCGGAGAAGAACAGGAGGAAGGCGAATCATCCTCGGCTGCCGCTGACGAAACAACCGATGAAGAGGAGGCCGCGCCTGCCGTGGCCGAAGAAACAGCCTCCACCGATGAAAGCACGGGGGAAACGGAACCGGCTGCGCTGCCGGAAACCGATGATGCGGCCACGACAACGGATATCGCCCTGGCGGGAGAAACAACCGTTGCGGCGGTCACCACCGAACCGGTTGTCGCTCCCGTCGTGGAAGTGCCGCCACCCAACGAGACGAGTCCGATCATTGACCCCGTTGCACCGGCGCCCGTGCTTCCCACCGACGGCCTCACCGGTTACGTGGGCGATATCAGCGGCACCGCCAATCTGGTGGATGGCACGATCGACACCTTTTCCGATCCCGTCTGGATAGAAATCAACTGGCATTCCGGCAAGGCGTTGGGCCGGATCGGAGGACTCATGGCCGGCCCGTCCGTCTTCTTTATCGGGGACATCCGCGGCAACGAGATCGTCAATGTGAAAATCCTCGGAACCGGGGCGGACCAACTGGATTCCGCCGATCCGACGCAACCCTTCCCGACGATAACCGCCTTGAACGGCAGCGGCAGCGGCCTCATTCTCGGGGAAAACTACGACTTTCTGAATTTCAGCGCCTCGGGCTCCGGCTATGAAATCGCGCCGCCCAGCCAACCGCTTTTTGACACCTGGTCGGCCCAGGGAACGACCACAAGGGAAGTGGAAGACACCCCGGATGACGCCGTTTCACCCCGTGAAATCCGGGCATGGAAAGGATTTGTGACAAGTGTCGCCGAAAACATGACGAATATCGACTCCAACCGACGGCTGTTCATGAACAGAAGATTTAACGAATTCTACTTCACCCTGGACAAGGACAACGGCACGATAACCGGCAAACTTTCCGCCTCGGATGTGACCGGCGGCGGCGCGGCCCTCGTCGGCATCGACATCGGCGGCGCCCTGCCCTCAGCCTTTATCCTGGAAGACAACTTTGCCGCCGTGATGGGATGCCCATCCGGCGCTTGCGTTGAAACAAACGGCTCCACCGGCGGACTGAAAAAATACACCAATTACCTGGTCACGGCCGATCCGGACATCAACGAGATCGGCGACTACATTTCCTGGGGTTTCTGGGAGGTTGCCTATACCGATCCGGCAAGCCGCGAGCCCTACCACGCCCATGCGCCAGGCTCCAGATGGATCGCCGGCGAACCGACCCCGCTCACCGAATTGCAGAATCTGGCGAATACCCACTTCATTGGTCACTATGGCGGCCCTGTTCTTGCCACCCGGATCGACACCGATGTGCAAGAGTTCAAGGGCTCATTTGCCATTGATGTGGATTTCGCCAACTTAAATGCGGCAAGCGCGATTCAAGGGGTCATCAAAATTGATGACGGCACCACTTTTAATGTTGCCAACACAGCGATGGACTATGCCACCACCGGCGGCTTTCACGGCTTTGTCTCCCATCCGACAAAGACGGTTTACGACAGCGAATTCAACGGGGCGTTTTTCGGCCCCCATGCCGAATCCATCGGTGGAAACTTCCATGCCGGATTCGACACGAGGAGCTACGTGGGCATCTTCGGCGGTAATCGTTAGAAAAACCGGAGTCCCGGCCCCGCATCGGCCGGTCTTCCCGCTCCGGGGGAAACGGGCCACGCCCTCCGCTTGACGGCGGCAGACCATGACGCAAAAGATTGAGTGTTCGATTTGAAACTTCCCACACTTCTCAAACCCTCACCCTTTAAAATCGGCTGCCTGCTGGTTCTTGCCGCGGTCGTGCTCTATTACTCATTCGGCAGCAACAAACCGCAACTGCTCGCCTCCTTTGACAACCGTCTGACCGACGCCCTGTTTTCCATGCGGGGGAAAACAGCCACCAGCGACGCCGTGGTTATCGTCGACATCGACAATGACAGCCTGGCCCGCATCGGCCAATGGCCCTGGCCCCGCAATATCATCGCCGACCTGGCGGACAGGATTTCACAAGCCGGCGCCAGGGTCATCGGCTTTGATTTTGTTTTTGCCGAAGCAGACCGGACTTCTCCCAAAAATCACCTTGACAACATAATCAGCCTGCTCGACTCCCCTGTTTCCGGGGAAAAACGGCAGCTGCTGCTAGAGAACCCGGCCCTTGACCATGACCTGATTCTCGGCAATACCCTGGCGGCGATACCAAGTGTTCTCGGCTACGTTTTCGAGACGGACCGGCATGCAGGCTCGGCCGACCCCAAACCCTTCCCTTCCTGCACCATCCGCCTTGCTCCCACCGCTCCCCCTTTTGCCGCCATAAACTTCATCCCTGCCGGGCGCGCCATTGTCAACGTCAGCGAGGTGGCGCAAAGTGAAAGCGAGGGATTCTTCAATGTCTTCCCCGACCCGTCCGGCACCATCCGCAAAGTCCCGCTTTTCATGATCCTGGACAATGTCCCGTATCCCTCCCTGGCGCTCGAAACCATGCGGGTCGGAGCAGGGGAAGAGGAAATCACCATCCATCTTTCCCGACAGCTGCAAAACAACAGGAACGCCATCCTGGGCATTACCGTCGGCGGGCGTTTTATCCCAACCGACGACCAGGGACAGATTACCGTGAACTTCCGTGGTCCGGTCCACACCTTTCCTTTTCTCTCCGCCGCCGACATCCTGCAAGGCCGGCACCGCGATCAACTGCGCGACAAATACGTTCTTATCGGCACCTCGGCCGCCGGACTGCTTGACCTGCGAGCCACCCCCTTTTCCAATATTTTCCCCGGGGTGGAAATCCAGGCAACGATCATCGACAACCTCCTGCAGGCCGATCCGCTGACCTATGACCGCTACACGGAAATCGGCATGACCTATACCCTTGTTGTTGTCATCGGCATCCTGCTCAGCGCCCTGCTGTCTTACTCCACCCCCCTGGCCGGAGGGATCGGCGGCATGTTCGCCATTCTGGCAACGCTAGGCGGCTCCTATTTCTTCTTCCGCCACAATCAAATTGTCGGTATCACCTATCCCCTGTTGTCCCTCAGCACGATTTTTCTGGGAGTGACCCTGTCCAATTACTTCTTTGCCGGACGGGAAAAGCGGTTTTTGCGTGACGCCTTCGGCCACTATGTCTCGCCCCAGGTGGTGAACGAAATCATCAAGGACCCGGCCAGCCTTTCCCTGTCCGGCCAGGTGAGAAACCTTACTGTTTTCTTCAGCGACATTCGTGATTTCACCTCCATTTCCGAAAAAATGACCCCGGATCAGCTCGGGCGCTTCATGAACCGCTATCTCACCGCCATGACCGACGTGCTGCTGGCCCATGACGGCACGGTGGATAAATATATCGGCGACGCGGTCATGGCCATCTGGGGTGCGCCTCTTGCTGACGGCAACCATGCGGCCAAGGCGGTGCGGGCCTCGCTTGCATCCATCAAACGCTTACAGGAACTGCAGCTGGAACTGGACAAGGAACAACTGCCCAAGGTGGAAATCGGCATCGGATTGAATTCCGGTGATGTCAATGTGGGCAACTTCGGCAGCAGCCAGCGCTTCGACTACACGGTAATCGGCGACAACGTCAACCTGGCCTCGCGGCTGGAGGGCCTGACCAAGGTTTACGGGTGTCGCATCCTTATCAGTGAAACCACCAGGGCTGCCTTGGGCGACCGCTTTTTCTGCCGCTTCATCGACCGGGTTCGGGTCAAAGGAAAAAAACTGCCGGTCACCATTTACGAACCCCTGTGTGAAGGGGAACCGGAGGAAAATGATCGCAAGCGTGCCGATTTGTTTTCGGAGGCGATTCATGCCTATCAGGGGCAGGATTTTGATCGGTCGGCCACGATCCTCCAATCCCTCTGCCGGACACATGAAGAAAAGGTGTACCTCCTGTATCTGAAACGAATCGAACTCTTCCGCCATTCACCTCCCCCTCCGGACTGGGACGGCGTTTTCGTCTTCACGGAAAAATAACGCCAGGGCAACGACGGCGTCGCCAAACCCCTGAGCTTGGCCGCACCTGGCCGCAAACATTTGCCCGTCTCTTTCCGCCCTTGCCATATACCATCAAAATGAAGTAGAAAAAGAGAAGGGGGAAACGACTTTGCCGGGGCGCAACTGGAATCGAAAAAAAGTATTTTGTCATCTCAACCTGACCTTGTTTCTGCTATGGACCACATCGGGTTGCGCCGTCGTCCATGTCCACGACAAAACGGGAAAGACCGAAGTCACCCGCGGAATCGGCGTAATTACCATTGACGCGCCGCAAGGCGCTGACGGCTACATGCTTTCTCTCGACGGCATCGGTGCCTTTGCCGTGGACGGTTCTTTTTCCCTGGGTTATGTCGATCTGCGGATGGCGGCAATCGAGCCATCCTGCCATGTCCTGTTCTGGATCGAAAATGAAGCACAGGCAAACAACATCAAGGTGCTTCTCGACGATATGGACGGAGTCTGTTTTCTCCAAAAAACGCCCGATACAAATGAACAAGGAGAAACAAAATGAAAAAAAGCCTGACACGATCACTCATCGCCGCCCTTTTACCGATTACCCTTGCCGGTTGCGGCAGCACCTTCCCCCTGGTTTTTACCGACAAGACGACTCTTGGACTGGAAGCCTCCGGGGGCGGCGAGGGAGCGCCGGAGATCACCCTCGGATTCAAAACAACCAGTGTCGCGGTCATCCCGGTGGCAGTGCGGGGTAAGGATCAGACGAGCGGCGTGACGGACGTCATGCCGTTGCAGGCAAAGGCAGCCGACGGCAGCAGAGACGCCTACTCGACCTTCGGCAATTTCACCACCGATTCCGGCGTCCAGACGACATCGGTCTCAGTCGGCCTGGGAAGATTTTTCGCCACGGGCATCGCGGCGCAGAAAATAGCTGAAAAGCTGGGCGAGGCCATGATTGTGAAGGCAAGGGAATAAAGGATTGACCACCTGTCGGCGCTTCCGACGGAAAAAATCACTCCTCCTTAACGGCCTGCGGTTCCATTGCCGCAAGGCGGAGGACGGAAAGCAGGGCGCCGACAAGCATCGCGCTTACAGCAATGGCGCGCGCCAACTTTCCGCTATGCATTTGCATGGTTTCCCCCCTATGTTTTTTGGTAAGCGGCTCCACAAAATGCCGTCATGAGGGGGTCGGTTAACGCTCATTGGTCAAGATCATGCTCCTTAAGAATCGATTGCAAGACTTCGCATTTACGGCAAACCGCCATTTTGTCGTCCCAGTTTTCCAGGGTCGCGCATTCACAAACGGTTCCGTTGATAAACCAGCAAAGCGCACCACATTTGAACTCCCATGCCGGGCATCTTTTTCTTCTTTCCAGAGGACACTTTTTCACATCCCAACAGAGCTTTCCCGTTGTCAGGGTTCCATTTTTCTGGCTTAAAACAAAATAGAGCTGCCGCTCGACATAGGCGGGAATAGTGCGGGTCCCCTGTTCATAACTCCGAATTGCTCGAACGGAAACACCAAGAATCGCAGCGAGTTGCTTTTGTGTCTTTGCTAATTTGTTGCGAATCCGGACCAGTTCATTTTGTTTCATGAATCTGTTTCTCTACGTCATTTTTAAAATTTCACCGAACCCTTTGACACTAATACCACATTGTGATACTAATACTTCCAACAATTGGTACCACCTTGTGATATGGATGTCAATATTTTTCCTCCGGTTTACGCCGCTCCGCCGGACAGTATCGACAGCGACGCACGCTGCGCGATCTGCGGAATGTTTGCGGCCAAGCACCGAACTGGGCAACGCAGGTTCGATCTGCCTGCTGACCGCCCTGGCGACCTTTGTGATACTGACATGGGATAAGACATGAGGACTTTCACGGGAAGAGAAACAAGAAATCGGTAACTTGAAATTTCTCGGTTTTCAGACCAACGACATTCTCGCACTGCGTTTCTGGGAAAGCGGGGTGGTTGCCGGCATCGCCGGGATTTTCCAACCACTCCACTCGTCAGGATACCGAATGAGGCTCCATGTCCAGCACAGTTCGCACTTTGACAGCCATATCTTTTTGGGAAAAAGGTTTCTGGATAAAATGAACCCCCTCTTTCAGAACCCCCCGATGGGCAATGACATTGGCGGTGTACCCTGACATGAAGAGGCACTTAATATCCGGATGCAGGGACTGCAACCGTTCCGCTAATTCACGGCCGTTCATTCCGGGCATGACGACATCGGTGATCAGCAGGGAAATTTTTTCACCGCACTCCGCGACCACCCGCAGTGCTGCGGCCGGGGTTTCCGCCAGAAAAACCCGGTAGCCGAGGCCCGTGAGAATTCTCTCTGCCAGCTTCAGAATCAAGGATTCATCCTCAACCACCAGCACGTTTTCACCACGTCCCTGCGGAATTTCCTCTACGATCCCGGCACGATCCTTCGTTACCCGGCCTTCCGCTTCCCTGGGCAGATAAACTTTAAACGTGGTTCCCTTGCCCGGCTCACTATAGACGTTGATAAATCCCTTGTTTTGCTTGACGATGCCGTAAACGGTAGCCAACCCAAGTCCGGTGCCGCGTCCTAGCTTTTTAGTCGTAAAAAACGGCTCAAAAATTTTCTCCATGGTTTCTCTGTCCATGCCGCAACCGTCATCGCTGACCGCCAGCAAGACAAAATCGCCCGGAATGAATCCTGCGTGATCAGCACAGTATGATTCGTCAAAGACAACGGTATCCGTTTCGATGGTGATTTTTCCGACGTCGTTGATAGCATCCCGGGCATTGACGCAGAGATTGGCCATAATCTGATCGATCTGCGTCGGGTCAATTTTGACCGGCCACAGGGTCGCGGCTGGATGCCAGACCAGCTCAAGATCTTCACCGATAAGGCGGTGCAGCATTTTCAGCATGCTTTCCACGGTCTCATTCAGATCAAGCACTCTGGGCTCAACGATCTGCTGCCGGGCAAAGGCCAGTAACTGCCGGGTGATGTCGGCTGAACGTTTTGCCGCCGCGAGAATTTCATTGATATCGGCGCGCAGAACATCTTTTTCCTCCATTTTTTCCAAAACAAGCCCCGCGTAACCGATTATGACGCTGAGCATATTGTTGTAATCATGGGCCACACCCCCGGCCAGTCGCCCGACCGATTCCATCTTCTGGGCTTGGGCCAGTTGTTTCTCCAAGGCCATACTTTTGCTTTCGGACTTTTTCCGGGCCTCGTCTATCTGCAGTGATTTGAGGGCATAGGCAAGATCTCCGGCTATTTCACCAAAGAGGGACAGCTCTTCTTCGTCGACATTCAGGTCATGCCCCAGGTCGGCCGCCAGATAACCGAAGGATTCGTCTCTATGAACGAGACGAGTGCACAGTGAGAGCGTGTCACCGCTCTTGGCCTCGGCGACAGGACATTGCCCGCATTCATTCCGCCGGTCGGACATCACTACAACATTCTTGTCCCCCGGGAAAGACCGGCAACAGGGGGGAAGTTGTCCCTGGGCAAGCATGCTGTCCAGCTCCGGCGACAATGCGGCAATGCCGGCCTTGGCCCAGAAGAAGGGTTGCTCGTTTTCATCGGTGAGCACGATCAGGGCGGAGGAGTAACCGCGGTTGTTCACCAGCAGGAAGCAACACTCCCGAATCATGGCTTGAGAATTTCGTTCGTGCACGATCAAATGATTGACATCGCGAATCGCGCGCAACACATTGTTCAAATGCTGGATGCGCTCCTGCGCCTGTTTCATGGCGGTGATATCCGCAGCCATGCTGATAACGGCCCGCCGCCCGTCGGCAAGCAGCCCCAGCGGCGTTGAACTGAAACTCCAGATCCGTCGGCAGCCGTCCTTGCAGATGACTTCAAACTCTCCCTCTGCTGTACGATCAGTCAGGGAATACGACCGGGCAATCGTCGTCCGGACTTCTTCGCTCCTTTCTCCGCAAGCCAGGGAAGTCCAGTCGGCAATGGTGGCCATTTCTTCGCCGCCGTATCCCGTGATCTCCAGCCAGACCCGACTGAGAACCAGTATCTCGCCGTCATCGGCATGGATCATGATGGGAAACGGCGCCTCCTCAATGGCGCGCCGGAATCTTTTCTCACTTTCGGCAAGCTTTCGTTCGTCTTCCTTGCGCTGGGAAATATCCTCCATGGCCCCCATGATACCGATGATCATACCTCTTGCATCACGAATCGGGGCAGCCGAAAGACTGCCGATAAACAGGCTGCCGTCCTTTTTCCGCCGCTCGACTTCCCTGGCGGCAAAGCCCTCTCCCGCGCCGACAAGAACGCGCAGACCGGCGAACTCTTCCATTTTTTCCGCCGGCACGATCGGCAGGGGTTTGCCCATGATTTCATCAGCCGACCAGCCGAAAACCCTTTCCGCCGATGCATTCCAGGAGGTGACACATCCTTCCGGATCAACGCTGTAGAGGGCCACGGGCGAACAGGCGACCATGGCCCGCTGCAGCTCGGTGCTGTGCCGCAGTTCTTGAGTTTTCAGCGCCACCTGCCGACGCAATGACCACGACCAGAGAAAAACCGCAAGCAGGATCACCAGCAGGGGGACGGCCGCCATGGCAACATGGCGAAGAACTTCGCGCCAACCGGGGACCGGCTCCTCGTAAATTCCCATCCATTTTTCGTAGATGCGCCGGTATTCACCGGTTTCATCCAGCACCTTCAGGCCTTCGGCCAGCTGGGCCAGCAGAGCCTTATGTCCGTGCGGAACGGCGTAGCAATAGCCGGGGGAAAGAAACGGCTGCCGACCGAGAAGCAAATTGTCCCAGCCGTGTTGCGTCATCCAGTAGCGGGCGGTAATCCGGGAAACCAGGGCGCAGTCATGTTCGCCCGCGACCAGTTGCCGCAGTGCCTCCTCCTGGGTGTCCGCCGCCGCGACCTGACCGCCAAGTCCCTGTTCCAGGAGGAAATCGTGCATGATATCGCCCCGTTCAACGACAATGCGTTTCCCGGCCAGCTCCTCGACAGTGCCGGGCGGAATCGCCCCTGTGCGAACAACGCTGACGCAATGATTAACCATATGCGGCGGGGTGAAGTCAAATGTCTTGTCCCGCTCGGATGAATAAAACATACCTTGCACGGCGTCGATCTCGGCCCGAGCCAGGGCCTGTCGGATTTCCGTCCACGGCCCGAGGCGGATTTCGATGTCAAGCCCTGTTTCCCGGGCGATTGCTCGGGTCAGATCGACATTGTAACCGGCCGGCCGGCCGTTTTCGTCAAGAAATTCAAAGGGAGGGTAGTTTTGATCGCCACCGATGACAAGGCGGCGATTGGAGGGCAGCTCCAGGCGGGCAAACCACTTGGCGTGGAGGTTGCGATAGGTGCCGTCCGCCATGACCAAGGCCAGCCCCTCGTTTAAAAGGGCCAGGGTATCCCTGTCTCCTTCATGCACCGCGAAACAGAAATCCTGACGGAAGTCTTCTATGGGCTTGTTGACGATACGCAGATCGGCAAGCCCGGTTTCCTGAATGAGGCGCAGGGCCACCAGCCGCTGAATTACCACTGCGTCATGACGGCCCTGGGAAAGCTCCCGCAAGGCAATATCAAACGACGGGACTGTATGGAGCGTGATTCCTCGCTCCTCACGCCGCATGAACTCCTCGGCGTTGTCACCCTGCATGACCGCAACCCGGCGACCGCGTAAATCGTGAAGATCATGAATATCGGTCGTGTCTTTCCGCACGACAATGGCCCCATGCAGGGTCATGTACGGGAAGGTGAAATCAAAAAGCAATTCCCGTTCCGGGGTTCGCCCCACGAGAGGAAGGGCTGCGACCTCGCCTTTTTCCAGCCAGCCCCGCACCTCCGGCCAGGAACCGGTGCGGAAGTCCACCTTCCGCTCCATGGCGCCAAGGGCGGCGCGCAGCAGTTCAACGGAAAAACCGCTCACCCCGCCATCGGCATCGACAAAACAAAAGGGGGGATAGTCTTTTTCAGAAGCGGAACTGATCGGCGGTCGTGAAACGTCCTGTTCACCGACCGTGCCGCAGGAAGCTTCGCGCCAAAAGAGCACGAACAGAACAGCGACCAGTGTCAACACCAGGCCGTGGGCTGTTGCACGAAATTTTTTCCTGTCGGCCATCGCACCTCCGTCATCCGTGAAGCACTGCGCGAAAAACACTTTCCAGCCCATGCGGCCCGGCGTTTTTTCCAAAACTTTCAGCACTATTATGGGGCGGGACTCCCCATGGCGTCAAGAAGAAATTCCAGCAAGAAAATAAAGCCGCGTGAGGATGTTTGCTTCGACGCGGCACAGATGATGATCACCGGCGGTTGAAGCACCGACGCGGTTTTCACATTACATCGTTCCCCCCGCACGGAGAACACCCGGCTCACTGACTGTAATACAAGAAATCGTCAGCGATCGCCGTGTGCTGCGCGGGTTCCATATTTTACGTTTTCACGATTCCACCAGATTTATTTCCCCGAATCCCAACTGATCTCATATCGTTCCGGATGCAGTTCCCGATTGGGGAAAATGGCCAGGGTCATCTTGATCTCATCCTCAATGTTCTTGATGGTCATCGCCTCGTCTTTCAGCATCATGGCCGCCACCTTGGGATGAACGTTCACCGTGACGGTGGAGCCGCCGCTTCGGGCCGCGTCCCTGGTTATCTTGCGGAAAATCTCATAGCAAAGCGTTCTGGCCGACTTGAGCATACCGGACCCGTTACAGCAGGGGCAGGGCTCGCACATGATCCGGGTGAGGTCTTCCCGGTTTCGCTTCCGGGTGAGCTGGATGAGGCCGAATTCGGAAAATTTGAGGATATTGATCCGACTCTTGTCCTCGCGAACCGCCTCATGCAATACCCGGAACACCTCTTCCCGGTGCTCCTCGCTTTCCATATCAATGAAATCAATGATAATAATGCCGCCGATATTCCGCAACCGGAGCTGGTAGGCGATTTCCTTCACCGCCTCCATGTTGGTTTTGAATATCGTTTCCTCCAGATCGGTCTTGCCGACGTAACGACCGGTGTTGACATCAATGACGGTGAGCGCCTCGGTGGCCTCGATGATGATGTAGCCGCCGCAGCGCAGCCAGATTTTCCGGGCCAGGGCCCGATTGATATCCATTTCGACGCCATAGGTTTCGAAAATCGGCACCTTGCCGTCGTAATAGTGCACCTTGGGTCGCAGGTGAGGGACAAAGGTTTCAACAAAATTGACCACCCGCTGATAGGTCTTCATCTCATCCACCACCACCCGGTCAATGGTGGGTGAAAAGATATCCCGCACCACCCGCAGGATAATGTCGAGGTCTTCATAAACCAGGGTCATGCACGCCGCCTTGCCGGCCCGGTCCAGGATCTCACTCCACAGGTGGAGGAGAAACTCCATATCCGCCTCAAGCTCTTCGCTGGTCGCCCCTTCGGCCACCGTTCTGACGATGAAGCCGGTATTGGCCGGTCGCAGCCTTTCGATGTCCTGCCGCAGCTTTTCCCGGATTTCATCATCCTCGATTTTCCGGGAAACACCGATATGGTCGGTCATGGGCATGAAAACCAGATTCCTGCACGGCAGGGTAATGTGACCGGTCAGTCGCGCGCCCTTGGTGCCCATCGGCTCCTTGCAGATCTGCACCAGGAGCTCCTGGCCTTCCACCAGCAGGTCATCGATGCTTTTCCCGGGGATCCGGTTACTCAGTGATTCCGGCGCCTCGTGACAGCAGCATTCCTCTTCGTCGGGATTCTGGTAACGCCTTTCAAAATCCGCCCGGCTGACATGAATATCATCGACGTAGAGAAAGCCGGTCCGCTCCAGGCCGATATCGACAAAAGCGGCCTGCATGCCGGGCAGCACCCGCACCACCTTGCCCTTGTAAATATTGCCCACCATCCCTTTTTCGGTGGGCCGCTCCAAATAGAACTCCACGAGATTGCCATGCTCGACCAGGGCGATACGGATCTCAAAAGAGGTCGCGTTTATGATCAAATCAGTTGCCATTTATAACTTCTCTTTCCTTGACCTTCAGCACGCGTGCCGTCTGAACGTCCTTGTCGGTAAGGGAAAAAACAGATCTGACGATTTCCAGGGGTTTCAGCCCCGCCTTGCCTGTTTCACTGATCATGGCAAGTTCGATCCGTTCCCCGTTAACCAGCCGCAGGGATGAAATCTGCGGCCGGACATCAATATTCCTGTCTGCCTTCTTCCGGCTCACGGCAATAAAATATTCCGGGCTCGCCATGAAGGAATCTATCCGCGCCTGCTCTTTCGTTCCCGCGATATCAATACTGTACAGGGTCTCGACCCTGTCCGGCAGGGATTTTTCCCGGCACGCCGTGATGCGGGTTATGCGCAAACCACCCGGCAACTGCCTGTTCAATTCTTTTTGCAGGTCGTCCAGATCCGTCATCGGCTGATGGAGTTCGACAAAAAGATATTCCGCCAGACTTTCCGTGCCGAGGGGCAGGGCGGGACTGAAAGAAACCCTGGGGGTGGGGTTGAACCCCTGGGAAAAATTAAGCGGCAGCTCCGCCCGGCGAAAGGTGCGGAAAAAAAGCTGGAGCAATTCGAGATGGCTGATAAAACGGGCCCGGTCAATGCGCTGATAATCGATGCGGTAAATGAATCGGGGCGGATTTTCAAGCGGACTCGGCGGCACAGGCGGTGCGGCTTTCATTTCGTTTTTTGTCAGCTTGCAGCAGACAATGGGCTTGATGCTCTTGAAGTCACAAAGGCCGCATTTCTGGCAGCCATGATAACGGCAATCCGGGGTATATCCCTCGGCCAGCCCTTTTTCAAGTTCCTCCCGGAAAAATCCGCGATCCAGCCCCACATCGAGATGATCCCAGGGCAGCGGCTCGGTGAGCAGCCGGCGCCTGAGGTATCGGCTCAAATCAATGCCGATCTCCGCGGCCGCCTCTTGCCAGGTATCGAGCCTCATGTGGTCGGACCAGGCATCAAACCTGGCCCCGCGCTTCCATGCTTCGATGATGACCGCCGAAAGCCTCCGGTCGCCGCGGGACATGACCCCTTCAAGAAAACTCTGACGCGGGTCACCCCAGCGCAACTGGATTCGCCGATCACGCATATTCTTGCGCAGGGTATCGATATGAGAAAACCCCTGCTCGATACTGATCTGCTCCTCCCACTGAAACGGGGTATGGGGCTTGGGAACAAAGGTTGAAACACTGACCGTGATGTTCGTTGATCTGCCGCGGCTCTGGGCCAGGGCCCGCCGGGCAAGGTCGATGATGGCCAAGCGGTCTTCCTCGGTTTCGGTGGGCAGCCCGAACATGAAATAAAACTTGATCAGCTTCCAGCCCAGTTCAAAAGACGCTTTACAGGTAGCCAGCAGATCCTCTTCGGTAATGCCCTTGTTGATGACCCGGCGCAGCCTTTCCGTCCCGGCTTCCGGCGCAACGGTAAAGCCGGTTTTGCGCACCCGCTTGATCTGCTCCATGATTTCCGGGGTCAGGGTGCCGACTCGCATGGACGGCATGGAAACGGAAATCTTATTGGGCACAAAGGTGTCCATCAGCTCGACCAGCAGCGGGGCAATGCAGGAGTAGTCACCGGTGCTGAGCGACAAAAGGGCCAGTTCCTCAAAACCGGTACACTTGATGCCCTGCCGGGCAAGGGCCATGATGTTTTCCCGGCTCCGCTCCCGTACCGGCCGGTAAATAATACCTGCCTGGCAGAAGCGACAGCCGCGGGTACACCCACGCGCCACCTCGATCCCCAATCGATCGTGGACAATCTTGAAAAGCGGCACCAGGGGCGGATGAAACCCTGAACTTTCCAGGTCCGGCAGAATCCGTCTTTTCACCCGTTCATACCCTTGCAGCAAAGGGGTCATGCCGGCAAAATCGCCGTTTTCAGCATAATGCGGCTGAAAAAGAGAGGGCACGTAGACCCCGGGGATCTCCGTCAATTGCGCCAGCAGCCGCGGGCGGGACCAGCCTTGCTTTTTGGCCAGGGCCAGGCAGTCGGCTATCTCGAGAATCGCTTCTTCTCCGTCGCCCAGGAGAATGGCATCAAAAAAATCAGCCACCGGCTCGGCATGGAAGGCGCAGGGACCACCGCCGAAGACAAGGGGATGCGACTCATCCCGCTGCCGGGCGAGCAACGGCAGCCCGCTGCGGTCAAGGATGGTCAGAATATTGGTATAGCAGAGCTCATACGGCAGGGTGATCCCCAGCATATCAAAATCAGCCACCGGACGCCGCGATTCCAGGGAAAAAAGCGGTTCACCGCTTTCACGCAGCAGCGCCTCCAGATCGGTATCCGGCGCATAGACCCGTTCGGCCAGCAAATCGTCCCGGCTGTTGACCAGATGATAAAGGATCTGCAGCCCCTGGTGGGACATGCCGATTTCATAGAGATCGGGAAACGACAGGACAATACGCAGGACCGCGTTTTCCCACTCTTTTCGGATGACATTGAACTCGTTGCCGCTGTATCGCCCGGGCTTTCGGACGAACGGCAGAAAATGATCGGATTTCACTCGACAACAACTCTTTCAAAAGACGGGGGTGCTTCATACTGGAAGTCCTCCCCGGTAAAGGATGCATCAGGCAGCCAGCCGCTCAGGCGCAGCTCCATGTTGCTGTTGTGCACTAAAGACGTTACCGTGACTTTGCCGGGCATGGGGCAAGCGCCCGGCGAATAATCGTCATAAAGAACATTAAAAATACGTTTTCCGTTTTCATCCAGAACAATATGGCGGCGCAGAACCCCCTGTCGCGCGGCAAAAAGCACCAGGCTGGTTGTTCCGTTGCCGTAATTGAGGGTGAACCAGTAGCCGTTTCCCTCTTCGTCATGGCTCACATCAAGAATTTTCATCTCGCCCGGATAAAGGCGGCCGATGAGCCAGTAAAATCCGTGCTCAGGCAAAAATCCCGCCGGCGCGTACCTGGCGTAGGTGGTTCCCGCCACACTGCCGGAATACTCCTTGGTCGCCGGCACCGCCACATAGCGGAAAAATTCACCATCGGTGACAAATATCGCCAACGGCTGACCAAAAGGATTTATACCGACAAACTTCAGATAGGAAGGGGTCATGGCCTGGAGAAATCCGTTCAGCGACCCTTTCTGCCAGATAGAAGAAAAAGAAACGGTTGCCTCGGCATCAATGCAACAGGGACAATCCATCTGCCGGGCGACCATATCCTGGAATGCGGCAATGACCTCCACCTTTTCCTTGGCCGGAATACTCACTGTCGCAGGTAAACGGGCACATCCCGCCATTGTCAGCAGCAAAAGACAGAACAGGAAAGCGGCGATCGGGAGGGATGGTTTTCCCATACTACTTCTTATCCTTGATCCGGCCTTTCAGAACCTGAATCTCGGCAAGGGCATGCGCCTTTTTCATGTCATCCTTGTAGAGGCTCAAGGCCTTTTCATAGGCGCCGACAGCCTTGTCCAATTGACCGGCCTTCTGATAGGCGTCGCCAAGATGCTCCAACATGGTCGGGTCGTCCGGCTGCATGGTGACCGCCGCTTCAAGCTCCCTGACGGCATCGTCAAAGGCGCCCATCTTGTAATAGACCCAGCCCAGGGAATCACGGATAAAACCATCTTCAGGTTTCAACGCCACCGCCTTTTTGACATATTCCAAGGCCTTTTCAAGATTGATTCCCCGATCCGCCCACGTGTAACCGACATAATTAAGGGCATAAGCATCATCAGGGTCAAGAACCAGAACCTGTTGCATCTTGACCAGGGCCTCGTCCTGGGCGCCTATGCGCTCAAGGTAAAGTCCGTATTCAAACCAGACTTTGGGATACTCGGCAAAGATCCGCAGGGCCTCTTCAAAAATATCCCTGCCCTCCTGCACCTTGCCTTCTTCCCGCATCATGCCGGCGAGAAGATAATAAAAGGAAGGATACCGGGTTTCCTCATCGGCCATGACGTTCCGCAACACCTCGGCCGCGCGCGTTTTATCGTTTTCATCCAGCAGGATCTGCACAAGCATCAGAATCGAATTTTCGTAATCCTTGCTTGACGCGGGCACCTCCCGCAGAATTTTTTTGGCCTTTTCCTTTTCCCCGGACTCATAATACGTCAGCGCCAGCATTGATCGCGCCACATCCCGATTTTCCGGCTGATTCAGCATTTTTTCAAACAGGGCGACGGCCTCGGGAAATTTTTTCTGATCGAGCAGCACCCGGCCGATGGCCAGATCGATCATTTCCGTGTCATCGGAGTAGTCACGCAGCTCTTCCAGTTCACTCAACGCCTCATCCACCTTGCCCTGTTCCAGATAGATGCGGGCGAGACGACCGCGTATCTTGGTATTGGTCTCATCCTCTTCCAGCAGACGCCGATAAATGGCCGCAGCCTCATCATAGCGCTGCCGGTATTCGTAGAGCTCCACCGCTTCCAAAGCGAGCATGGACGACCAGTTGAGGGAAAGGGCCTTGTCATAGGCCGCCATGGCCTTATCGAAGTAACGCAGCTCGCGATACAGTTTCGCCAGGTAGCTGTAACCGGAATAGGACCGGTCGTCCACCTTCACCAGTTTTTCCAACATCTCCTGCGCCTTGCCGTAGTCCCGGTCACGAGCATGAAGGGCGCCCATCATCAGCAGGGCATGGGTATCGTCGGGATGGAGCCGCAAAATCTCCTCATAAACCTTCTTCGCCTCCGCAACCCGCTCAAGCGAGCTGAAAACATTGGCGAGCAGAACACGGGTTTCCATGTTCCGCGGGTCGGCGGCTATCATCTTCTCCAGCATGACGATGGCCTGTTCCTTTTTGTCCATGTTGATGAGCAGAATCGCAAGCTTACGACGGACATAGTCGGTATTGGGATCACAAACCAGCGCCTTTTCATAGGCCTCCAGCGCCTCATCATATTTCTCTTCCTCTTCCGCCGCCGATCCCCATAAAAAATAGAAATAGGAACAGGCCGTATCCGCGGGCTCGGCCTCAACTCCGGCCTCGATTTCCGCGGCAACCCCGTCATGGGCCGCGGGCAAATCTTCGCCGGCAACGGCGGGACGGCTGCCGCCGGAACAGGAACTGTTTGCCAGAAAGAAAAAAACAGCAAGACATACCATGCCGGTGGACAGGGTATATTCTTTACAAGCGGAAATAAGGCCGGAAATTTGTTTCAGCATTTTTTTCAGGAAAAGGGAAAAGGTAATAAAAAAAATCAAAAAAATAATTCTACCATCCACCGGCAGGGAATTCCAGCCTTTATGTCAACAAAGCAGCGATCACATGTCCCACATGGCGAAAAGGACGCTTCAAAGACTTTTTTCGAAATCAGCCCCCGCGCTATGGCGCTGAGACCTTACCGGCGTCGAGCACAAAGGCAAGCCGGGCATCAAGATCAATGATGTCCCGCGGCATGAACAAAACCGGGCAGTGCAACCTCGCATCGCAGCAGAGGCCCATGACAAGCATGTTCAGATGCTCCATATAGCCTCTGTTCAAAGCGGCCTTTCCCTCTTCGTGCACCAGGGGAATCGCCGGCTGCACCACGATGAGACGACTGAAAAATCTGTTGGTGATCGCATAACAATGATCCAGATACGCCTCGAGCTGAAGATAATCAGCTCCGGTTTTCCCCTGAATATCCGCAAGGGTGTAGGCCATCATGTCAATGGGCGTTCTGTCGCTGACAAAAGGACCCGTTGCCTGTTGCCAGGCTGCCTCCGCCGCAGCCACCACCTTGAGCTGGATCCAGATGCGGGTGGCGAAGTCCATGGAACTTGCGGGATCCAGGCCGTTCTCGAAAAAAACCTCACTGGTGGTTGTCCGGATAAAATCGATGCCGGCCTTTGCACGAAGTATCCCGGCCAAGGTCGTCTTGCCGGTTCGATGGCTGCCGCAGAGTCCAATGCCTTTGCTCATGGATTTATTTCCCGGTTGGCCGCTATTTTTCCCGCCATGGCCACCGCGGCGATCAGGCTGGACGGATCGGCCTTGCCCTGACCGGCTATATCATACGCCGTCCCGTGATCAACCGATGTCCTGACAATGGGAAGACCGATGGTGACATTGACGCCGTCGGCAAAATGGAGCAGCTTGAAGGGAATCAGCCCCTGATCATGATACATGCAGACCACGGCGTCAAAAGCCCCCCCGGCCGCCTTATGAAAAACCGTGTCCGGCGGGTAGGGGCCGCTCACCAACCACCCTTCTTCCGCCGCCCGGCGTATTGCCGGGCCGATAATCCGCTCTTCTTCATCGCCGAACAAACCGCTTTCTCCGGCGTGAGGGTTCAAAGCCGCCACCGCCAGCCGGGGCGACGGCACAGCGAAATCATCCCGCAACGAACGGCCGGTCATGACAATCAGCTCCACCACCTTGTCACTGGTTAATGCCGAAGGCACCCGGGCAAGGGGCACATGAATGGTAACCAGGGTCACCTTCAGCCTGTCCCCGGCCATCATCATGGCATAATTCCCGGACCGGCAGAGGGAGGCAAGCATCTCGGTATGTCCGGGAAAATGATATCCCGCCTCACACAATGCCTTTTTGGTGATCGGACAGGTCACCACTCCGCGCACCTGACCTTCGAGGGCCAGGGCAACGGCCGTCTCTATCCAGCACGCCATGGCCTTGCCGGTCAGAATGTCGGGACGCCCCCAAACCAGGGATTGCGGATCGAGAAAAGGTGAGGCCGTGGGCGCATGGACGGCAATGACCCCGGGGTGAACCGGCTCGCCCGGTTGCCAGGGAACAATCCGGGCGGGAATGGACAACACACGACTGCACCAGGCGAGCACGCTCGGATCGCCGATGACCACAACCGGCGCCGTGGCTGCCCGGGAAGCGGCACCGGCAAAAAATTTCAAAATCAACTCCGGTCCGATACCGACCGGGCAGCCCATGGTCATGACAAGCGGTTTTAAATTTGTCATATCTTTTCGTCAGGTTATTTCAAAGGCATTGCGGACGATCTCAACCTCGGGATTTTCCCCGGGCCGGACCGATACAACATCAAACCGGCAGGGCTGGTCAAGTCCGCCGTGGGCCAGGAGATATTCAAGGGCGACGCGCGATATGGTTTTGCATTTCCGGGTGGTAACCGCCTCAAACGGCGAGCCGAACCGAGCATCGGAACGGGTTTTCACCTCGACAAAAACCAGGGTGGCGCCTTCCCGGGCAATGATATCTATTTCCCCGTTCCGGGTACGGAAATTGTGTTCAATAATGGTGTATCCCTGCCGACGAAGAAACTTTCGAGCAATCTCCTCACCCTTTTTCCCCAATGACTGGCGCTGAAAGGTCATTCTCGACACTGACTGCCGGAAAACGGCAGTCCGCGAACACCGCTGAAGGTCATGCGATGAATTTCGCAGGGACCCGCCTGGCGCAAAAGATCTTTATGCTCCCTGGTGGGATAACCTTTGTGTTTTTGAAAATTATACTGGGGGTATGTGCGATGATAGTCCATCATGATCCGGTCACGGGTGACCTTGGCGACAATGGAGGCAGCGGCGATGGAAGCGCTTTTCGACTCTCCCTTGACAAGCGCCTCTTGCTCGATGTGGAGAGGGACGGGAAATTTCCCGTCGACAAGAAGAAATCCAGGCAGGACCGTCAGGTCAAGGACCGCCCTTTTCATGGCCAGCAGAGAGGCCTGCAGGATATTGACGGCATCGATTTCAGCATGGGTTGCGACCCCGACTCCGATCGGCACCGCCATTTCGGTCAGCATCGCAAAGAGATGTTCCCTTTTTTTTTCACTCAATGTTTTTGAGTCCTGAAAAAGGGAGTATTCACATTCAGCCGGCAATATCACCGCAGCCGCGACAACCGGGCCGGCCAGGGGGCCTCTGCCTGCTTCATCGACTCCGGCAACAAAACGAACACCTTTTTTCATCAAATGACGTTCATGAAAAAAGGTGTCCATTTTCGACCGGCTGAAAATTGCGATGTTAGTTGATGCCTTTCTCCCGGATACGAGCCGCCTTGCCGCGCAGATTGCGCAGATAGTACAGCTTGGAACGACGAACCCGGCCCTGGGTGTTGAGCTCGATTTTGTCGATGCGGGGAGAATGGAGGGCAAAGGTTTTTTCCACGCCGACGCCATGGGAAATCTTGCGAACGGTGAAATTGGCACCCATGGTGCCGCCCTTGCGACCAATAACGACGCCCTTGAAGATCTGAACCCTTTCCTTGGCTCCTTCGATAATCCGAATGTGGACACTGATGGTGTCGCCGGTACGGAATTTCGGAATATCATAACGCATATTTTCTTTTTCAATCAGCTCTAACATGTTCATAATGCACGCTCTCTGTTTGGTATATTTACTTTGATATTGTATCTTTTACCTGGAAAATGCCACGAAATCAATCACCTTGTTTTCGCTGTCACTCTTCTCCGGTTATAGGTTGTTCATGCTGCATACTTCTTTTCTTCTTGGCGGTCTTCAGCCGCGTCTCTTACTCATCTCTTCCCAGCAACCTGTCAAGGACGATCGACACCGCCGATCGAACCGAAAGATGCCGGTAATTCTCATAGCCGCTGATGGGCGGCAGCATGGCATCCACCCGGGTCAAGGCCTCCTGCGCCAGCCCCCAGGCGGTACCAAACAGCAGCAGCACATGCGCGCCCTGAAAAATCCGACTCCGCATGTCGCGATAGGACACGGTCCTGTCGTGGGTTCTGGCACTGGTTGCGACCACCAGCGGACGACGGCCCTCATCGGCAATCAGCCCGTAAAGGCTTTGCAAATCATCAATGATCCGGACTGAGGCCATGGCCTCCTTGCGATCACGGTTATAGGTTGCGCCGTAACCGTCCTGCCAGTGGCCGACGATTTCGCCGACCAGCTTCTGCTGGTCCCGGTAAGGGGTGACAATATAAAACGAACTCACCCCGAATGTTCTGGAGGCCCTGGCGATATCATGGATATCGAGATTGGTGACTGCCGAGCCTATAATCTCCTGGTTTTTATTGTATACCGGATAATGAATCAACGCCACGTCGACGCGACCGGCAACGCCCTGCGGCTCCTGTTCTATTTCCGGCACGATGTATCCAGACAGACCCCATATTTTTGCAGAAGTTTCAATTCCTTTTTGGAAAAAGACATGGCGTCCAGCAGATCCGGCCTCTTCTCCATGGTGGTTTTAACAGCTGCAGCAAAACGCCACTGGGCGATTTTTTCGTGATCACCGGACAAAAGGATATCCGGCACCTCATGCCCCTCGAAATCCCGCGGCCGCGTATACTGGGGGTATTTCAGTCCGCCCCGGCTGAAGGTGTCGCATTCGGCGGACCCGGCACAGCCAAGCACTCCGGGCAGCAGCCTGGTTACCGAATCAATGATGACCATGGCCGCCAGTTCTCCGCCGGTGAGGATATAATCACCGATGGAAAGCTCTTCATCGACAAAATTGGCGCGGATTCGTTCGTCCACGCCCTCGTAACGGCCACAGACCAGAATAATATTTTTTTTCCCGGCAAGATCGGCGGCTATATTCTGGTCATACCGTCTGCCCTGGGGCGACAGGAGAACGACATGGCTCTCGGCCTGACCGTCCCTTGCCTGCCGGATCGCAGCAGCCAGGGGCTCAGGCTTCATCACCATCCCTTCCCCGCCGCCAAAGGGACGGTCATCGGTCATGGTGTGCTTATCCAGCGCAAATTCGCGGATATCGGTGATCATTATCTCAATTTTTCCGTCCTTGCGGGCACGGCGGATTATTCCCTCCTCAAGCGGGGAGGAAAGCAATTCCGGAAAAATCGTCAACACATGAAACAGCATCAGTCATTGATTTCCAGCAGACCATCAGGGGCGTCAACAACAATGCGATGCCGCTCATGATCAATCTCCACCAAAAACGGGTCCACCGCCGGAATCATATATTCTTTACCGCGGTCGGCAATTACCAGGATATCATGCGCCCCGGTGGCCAGAAGATTCGCTACCCGGCCCAGTGATTGACCCTGCAGCGTGATGACTTCCATGCCCTGCAGATCCTGCCAGTAAAATTCATCATCCTCAAGATCAGGCAATTCGTCTCGGGTCACCCAGACTTTGCAGCCCGTCAATGCTTCGGCCCCATCCCGACTGCTGATGCCGGTCAGCGCCATGACGGCAAATTGTCCCTGACTCCGGATTTTACCCAGACCATAGGAGGTCTTTTCCGCAGAATCATCCGTCTCCAGCAAAATCCGCTTGCAGGAGCTGAAGTTCCCAGGTTGGCCGGAATAGCAAAATACCTTTACTTCTCCTTTGATGCCGTGGGGTTTGACAATTTCCCCCACCAGCACCAATGGATCGAATGATGCCTCTGTTTTTTCCCCGCTCAACACGCTTCCCCAGGGACGCTATTCAATGATTTCCAATCTGGCCCGTTTCTCGAGCTTTCCTGCCGCAGCAGTCAAGATTCCCCTGATCGCCCTGGCCGTTCGTCCCTGCTTGCCGATGATTTTGCCCAGGTCATCCTTGGCAACCCGGAGTTCAACTACGATGAGATCATCCTGCACCGATTCATTAATCTCGATGGCATCCGGGTGATCAACAAGCGAGGTGGCGACAAAGCCGACAAGTTCTTTCATGGATTGAAACCTGAATCAAGTCCCGACAATTACGCGGAAGCAGCTTTTTTCAACAGATTCTTCACGGTTTCAGACGGCTGAGCGCCCTGATCCAGCCAGCTCTGCAGCTTTTCCTTGTGGATGGTGATTGCCGCGGGCTCCTGCATCGGATCATAGGTACCCACGACCTCAAGAAACTTTCCATCGCGTTTTGCCTCTGAGTTTGCAACCACAATACGATAGAAAGGTTTTTTCTTTCTGCCCATCCTGGTGAGTCGAATTCGAACTGCCATATGCGTGTATCCTCCTTGCCGGCATGCGCCGGGATCATGAATTGACGAGTATTCTCTACAATATATTATTAACGGAACAAACCTTTCGGCTTCTTCCTCCGTTTTTTCCCATCCGCGAGCGGGACCCCGCTGAATTTGCCCTGCATCTTTTTCATCATCTTCAGCATTTCACTGTAGCTTTTGATGACTTTATTGACATCCTGCACCGTTGTCCCGCTGCCCTTGGCAATACGGGTCCTGCGGCTGGCATTGATGATCAGATACTTCTGCCGTTCCTCGGCGGTCATTGAACGGATAATCGCCTCCACCTTGCCCAACTCCTTCTCGTCGGGCTTCGGCATATCCTTCAATTGCCGCATCCGGCTCAGGCCGGGGATCATGCCCATGATCTGCTCCAGGGTGCCCATTTTCTTGATCTGCTGAATCTGATCGAGAAAATCCTCCAGGCTGAAGGTGCTTTTCCGAATTTTCTTGGCAAGGGTGTCTGCCTTTTTCCTGTCAACAACCTCTTCGGCCTTTTCAATCAGGGTGAGAACATCACCCATGCCGAGAATCCGCGAAGCCATTCGATCAGGATGAAATATCTCAAGCGCATCAAGATCTTCACCGGTGCCGATAAACTTTATCGGCCGTTGCGCCACTTTCGCGATGGACAGAGCCGCGCCGCCCCTGGCGTCACCTTCCATTTTCGTCAGGATGACGCCGCTGATGGCAAGATCCTTGTTGAACTTATCGGCAACAGTCACCGCATCCTGGCCGGTCATGGCATCAGCCACAAAAAGTATCTCGGCCGGAGTTACCGCGTCCTTGATATCGGCCAGTTCCGCCATCAACCCCTGATCGATGTGGAGGCGACCGGCGGTATCGATCAGCAGGGTGTCATAATTGCTGTTCATGGCGACCATTACCGCATTGCGGCAGATGGTTACCGGATTTTGATCGGTCTGGGACGGATGCACCGGCACACCGATGGCCCGGCCCAAAACATGCAACTGCTCGATGGCGGCGGGTCGGTAAACGTCGGCCGGGACCAGATAGGGGCGCCTTCCCTGCTTCTTTAAAAGCTTGGCAAGTTTCCCGGAGGAGGTTGTCTTTCCGGATCCCTGCAGACCGACCATCATGATAACGGCCGGAGTTTTGCCTTTCAGGTCCAGGTGAGAAGTCGAGCCGCCCAGCAGGGCGATCAATTCCTCATTAACTATTTTGACAACCTGCTGTCCCGGAGAAAGGCTCTCCAGAACCTCATGCCCCACAGCCTTGTCACCGACGGCCGCGACAAACTCTTTCACCACATTGAAGTTGACATCGGCCTCAAGCAGGGCCATGCGCACCTCGCGCATGGCATCCTGAATATTGGTTTCATTCAGTTTGCCGTGTCCACGCAAGTCTTTAAAGACTTTATGCAAGCGGTCCGAAAGATTTTCAAACATGGAGCTATTTTCCTAAAATATACGATTTCAGCCGCAGCGAAATCGGCAGATATGACACGTAAACGGGGAAAAATAATTGGATATGAAACGATTGTCAAGCGATTAATGCGCCTCTTTTCCCCGCAGGCTGTCGACACAGGCCTGCAGGGAAGCGGAATCCTCCACCTGCAGGCAACTGCATCCATGATCCTTGGGCAATATCTTTTTCAGCAGACCGGTCAGCACATTTTTCGGACCCACCTCAACGAATGTCGTCACCCCCCCTTCCAGCATGGCCATGACGGTGTCATACCACTTGACCATGGAAGCGATCTGGCGGCTCATGATGGAACGGATAGCGTGCGGATTTGCCGCCGGAGCAGCAGTGACATTAAACAGAATGGTGCCGGTGGGTTCATTGAAAACGATCCCGGCCATGGCCTTTTCAAAATCCGGCACGGCATCCGCCACCAACGGACTGTGCCAGGCGCCGCTCACCGGCAGGGCAATGGCCCGCCCACCCCTTTCCGCAGCCAGGGCCGAGGCAGCCGCAACCCCGGCCTGGTCGCCGGAAATGACAATCTGCTGCTCGGAGTTATGATTGGCCGCCACCACCACGCCCTTGCCCGCCGCTTCTTCCACAATTCCGGCAACCTGATCGATGGAGAGCTTGAGGATGGCGCTCATGGCCCCCGGATGCAGCCCGCTTTCCCGTTCCATCAATCTGCCGCGTTCCGTGACAAGTGTCATGGTGTCTTCCGGACTCAGCACCCCGGTCGCCGCCAGGGCGGAATATTCTCCCAGGCTGTGACCGGCAAAAAAGGCGGCATCAATCCCTTTTTCCCGCAAGGCGTGCAAACAGATCAAATTAAGCACGGTCATGGCCGGCTGCAGATGAAGCGTTCGGGTCAGCTCTTCCATGGGCCCGTTCAAACAGAGGTTGCCAAGGGGAATACCGCTTACCCGCTCGGCCATGGCCAGCAGATCACGCGCGCCGCTGCTCCGCTCGAGGAAATCCTTTCCCATGCCGACAAACTGGGAGCCCTGACCGGGAAAAAGAAAGGCTGTTTTCGCAGGGTCATTGATTCTTGTAGTCATTGTTCCAATCCTTCCTGACTTATTAATTCATTGTTTCACGTGCGGGTTGCAGATAAAAAAAGCGAAACCTGAAATATTTTCTCAATCCCTTTCTCCGTCCCTGTCAAAAAAACCGGCCAGCAAAAAAAGGCCAACCCCGACGACAATAGCGGAATCCGCCACATTAAAGGCCGGCCAATGATAGGCGCCGACATAAAAATCGAGAAAATCCACCACCGAGCCGAAACGGACCCGGTCAATGAGATTACCTGCCGCCCCGCCGCCGATAAACGAGAAAACAAAGAGATACAGCAAGCCCCTGCGCCGGTACTGCTGAAAGGCGTACAGGACGAAAACCAGGGCGCCGCAGGCGATACCGACAAAAAAATAAACCCGCCAGGCCGGATCGGCATTGGCGAGCAGACCAAAGGCAGCCCCGGTATTATGCAGATAGGTCAGGTTAAAAAAACCGGGCAGAACGCTTATCGTCTCATACAGGCTGAAACGGGACATGACAAGCCACTTGGTATACTGGTCCGCGACAACAACCAGCAGAGCCAGAACAATGAGCCAAAAAAAAGAAAGCGGCTTTCTGCTTTGCATCACCACCTACCCGTCAATGCGGCTGACCACTGCGGCGCAGCGACCGCAGATGGTCGGATGATCGCTGTTTTTGCCCACCGTCTCGCTGCGCATCCAGCAGCGTTCACATTTTTCCGACGCAGCGGATTTGACCAGCACGGCCATCCCGGGCAGCTCCTCACTGACAACGGCACCCTCCGGTACGTCATCCGTCCGGTGCATCCGGGAAACGATGCAGATCATCTCCAGGGTCGACCACTTATCCGCCAGGAATTCCGCGAGTTCGCCGGACACGCCGACCCACACCTCCGCTTCCAGGGAGTGGCCTATCACCTTGTCACGCCTGGCAAGCTCAAGCACCTTGGTGATCTCGGCCCGCACGTCCTGCAGCCTGTCCCAAACCCGATTCAGGCCGTCATCGTAATTTTCATCATTCAGCCGGGGAAAATCGGCGAGAAACACATTTTTTTCCCGCTGGACAGTCTCCGGCAGATACTCCCATACCTCGGCCGCGGTAAAGGAAAGCACCGGACTCATCAGCCGCACCAGGCCGTCCAGCATTTCGTAAATCACGGTCTGGGCCGAACGCCGCTCCACCGAGGAAACATGTTCGGTATAGAGCCGGTCTTTCAGGATATCGAGGTAAAAGGCACTCAAGGTAACGGTGCAGAACTGATACAGGGTATGAAAAACCGTATGAAACTCAAAATTTTCGTAGCCCATCATCACCCGGCGCTTCACCAGCTCAAAACGGGACAGGGCCCAGCGGTCGATTTCCGGCATGGCGGACAAGGCGACCGCGTCGCGCCGCGGGTCGAAGTCGCCGACATTGCCCAGCATGTAGCGAATCGTGTTGCGAATTTTCCGATAGGCCTCGGCAAGACGGCGGAGAATCTCATTGGAAATCTTGATATCATCCCGGTAATCCTCCGAAGACACCCAGAGACGCAGGATATCTGCCCCATACTCCTTGATGATCTCCCCCGGCGCAATGACGTTGCCGATACTTTTCGACATCTTCCGGCCCTGGCCGTCCACCACGAAACCGTGGGTCAACACCCCCTTGTAAGGCGCCCCCCCCCGAGTGCCGACCGAGGCGAGGAGCGAACTCTGAAACCAACCGCGGTGCTGATCGCTGCCTTCAAGATAGAGGTCGGCGGGAACCGGCAGTCCGCGTTGCTCGAGCACCGCCGCATAACTCACGCCGGAATCGAACCAGACATCAAGAATGTCGGTTTCCTTGGCAAATTCGCTGCCGCCGCATTGCGGGCACTTGCGATCACTGCCGATGAAATCCGCCAGCTCATGGGAAAACCATGCATCCGCCCCTTCCTTGAGAAAAAGTGCATCTATCCGACTGTTCACCTCATCATCATTCATGATCTCGCCGCACTGCGCGCACATGATCGCCGTGATGGGCACGCCCCAGGTGCGCTGGCGGGAAAGGCACCAGTCCGGCCGCCCCTCGACCATGCCGTAAATCCGCTCCATGCCCCAGGAAGGGGTCCACTTCACTTTTCTGATGGCCGCCAGTGCCTTGCTGCGCAGATCATTATTTTCCATGCCGATGAACCACTGCTCGGTGGCGCGAAAAATAACCGGCTTCTTGCACCGCCAGCAGTGGGGATAACTGTGGGAAAGCTCACCCTTTCCAAGAAGAAACCCGCTTTCCAGCAGGTCGGCGCAGATCCGTGGATTCGCCTCCATGATGTTCATGCCGGCATAGGGGCCCGCCTCATCGGTAAATCTGCCGAAATTATCCACCGGAGAAAGCACCGGCAGACCATAACGGATACCGGTGAGATAATCCTCCCGGCCGTGTCCCGGTGCGGTATGAACGCAACCGGTACCGGTTTCCAGGGTGACGTAATCAGCCAGCACCATAATCGATTCCCTTTCCAGGAAGGGATGCTTACATTTCCTGCCCTCCAGCAGGGATGCGGAAAAGGTGGTGACGATCGCATAGTCGGTGATGCCGCATTTCCCGCAGGCCTGCTCCACCAGCCCCTCCGCCATGAGCAGCACCTCGTCGCCCACCTTGACCGCGGCATAGGTGAACTGCGGATGAAAGGCGATGGCCAGATTGGCGGGCAGCGTCCAGGGAGTGGTGGTCCAGATGACGGCAAAAACCTTTTTCCCGGCAAGCTCGGGTATCACATCTCCCAGGTCTTCATCAAGGGGGAACTTGACATAAATCGACGGCGAGGAATGATCCTCATATTCCACCTCGGCCTCGGCCAGGGCGGTGACGCAGGAAGAACACCAGTAAACCGGTTTCTTGCTGCGGGTAACCGAACCGTTGGCAAGAAAACGATTGAACTCCCTGGCAATGGACGCCTCATATTTGAAATCAATGGTAAGATAGGGATTATCCCAGTCGCCCAGCACACCGAGCCGTCTGAAATCGGCCTTCTGCTTGTCGATCCATTTCTGGGCGTATTTCCGGCAGGCGCCCCGGAAGGCAAGGACGGGGATATCTTTCTTCTTGGTCCCCAGCTCCTTGTCCACATTGAGCTCAATGGGCAGCCCATGGCAGTCCCAGCCGGGAATATACGGACAGTGATAACCGGCCATCCGTTTGGATTTGAGAACAATGTCCTTCAGAACCTTGTTGAAGGCGGTGCCGAGATGGATAAAACCGTTGGCATAGGGCGGGCCGTCATGCAGCAGATAGACCGGCCTGCCCTCGGTGGCCCTCTGCACCTGCTTGTAAAGCTCGTCCTTTTCCCAGACTTTCAGTAATTCAGGCTCCTTTTGTGCAAGGTTGGCCTTCATTTTAAAATTCGTCGTGGGCAGATTCAGGGTGGCCCGGTAGTCCATGGTTCGCTCTCCATCTTTATTGTGTATTCCTGTTCAGCCTGCAGCATCAAACCAGACAGAATACCAATTCAGCCCCAACTTGCAAGGGTTTAATGACACAAAAAGAAGGAGAATGATTTTTTATTTTGCTCATGTTGACGGTTTCCGCTTTCCAGTTTACGGTGAAAAGGGAAGCGGAAACAAACCATGAAAAGAGAAAGGGAGAAAAGACCCATGACCCCGAAAGTAATCGCCATGGCGGGAAAAGGTGGTACCGGCAAGACCACCACCTCGGCCCTGCTGATCAAATATCTGCTGGCCAGAGGACTGACGCCGATTCTGGCGGTGGACGCCGACGCCAACGCCAACTTGAATGAACTGCTGGAACTCAAAGTCGGCACGACCATCGGCCGCATACGGAAAGACCTGAAAGGCGACCTGCCGCCGGGCATGACCCGCGATCAGTTCATGGAAATGAAAATCCAGCAGGCTATTGTCGAAGAAAACGGCTTTGATCTGCTGGTCATGGGGCAGCCGGACGGGCCGGGCTGCTACTGCTCCGCCAACCAGTACCTGGCCATGACCATGGATCATCTGGCCGCCAATTACCGCTATATCCTGGTGGACAACGAAGCGGGCATGGAACATCTGAGCAGGCTTAATCTGCGGGTCATCGACTATCTGCTCATCATCTCCGACCCGTCCGCCCGGGGCATCCTCACCGCCCGGCGCATTGCCGAGATCACCGGCCCCCTCGGGCTTGAGGTGAAAAGCAAATATCTTATCGTCAACCGGGCGCCGCAGCCGATGACCGCCGAGCTTGATGCCAAAATACGGCAGGCGGTGAGCGAATGCGACCTGCCGCTCGGCGGCATTTTCCCTTCAAGCGACGATCTCATCAAACGGGAGATCACCGGCGGCTCCTATCTCACCCTTGGCGAAGACGTCCCGGTGATACAGGCCGCCTTTGCCGCCTTTGACAAAATCTTCTGATTGCGGATTTGGGATTGCCGATTGCGGATTAAACGAACAGGGCTGCCCGCTGTTTCAATCCGCTATCTAAAATCCCCAATCCCCAATCATTCACTATCTCTTCATATTGATAACATCGGAGATCATCTCGTCCGTGGTGGTAACGATCTTGGTATTGGCCTGAAATCCCCTTTGCACCGTGATCAGGTTGACAAACTCGGTGCCGATATCGACGTTTGACATCTCCAGGGCATTGGGGGCAATGGTGCCGAGACCGTTGGTGCCGGGGGTGCCGGTGACCGGCGCGCCGGATTCGGTGGTTTCCGTGAAAATATTGCCGCCTTTCTTGAAAAGGCCTTCCAGGCTGGCAAAGTTGGCCAGCGCCACCTGGGCCTTTTTGAGCACCTGACCGTTTGAATAATGGCCGGTGATGACCCCTTCCGTGTCAACCGAGACAGCCTGCAGAAAGCCGGAGGCATAACCGTTCTGATCCTGAAAGATGGTGGTGGAACTGTTGGCGTACTGGGTGGTGGCCAGCGCCTCCGGGGAAAATTCGGCGCTGACGACCCCACCCTGCATGCTGCCGTCCTCGCCGCTGGTGTCTGCCGCAAGGGTGAGGAAGTCGGTGGCACCGTCGGCCCCCCACGGGTCGGAGGCGCCGGAAGTCGCCATATCGCTGATGGCAAGCTGGCTCGTGTAACCGCCGGTTTCCGCCTCGTCGGCCATCCGGTCGGTCAGCACGATGCGGCCGGCGAAATCAATCTCCGCATCCGCGTTGAAAGTCGTCTCCAGCCAATCAAGCAGCTCCTGTACCGTGCCGGTATTGGTGGCGGTGATGACTGAGTCAACGGTGTAGGTTGCGTTCACCACCGGCGTGCCCTCGCTGGCAAAGCCGTTAAAGGTGAAAACAGTCCCATTGGCGATGACGTCGCCGTCGCTGTCATAAACCTGGGTCCAGGGGGTATTGGCGGTGACGACCGGTACCGTGCCGCCGGCGCTCAGGCCCTGACCCGGGGAATAAATTTTCTGTTTCGAAGTGGTGATATTGATGACCGTATCGCCGTTTACCGTGCTTTCACCGAAGGGATTGGCATCATCTTCGGTGGCCGGGCCGGCGATGGAGCCGTCCACGTCAACATTGGTGATATTCAAGCCGCTGTTGCCGCCGGTGAGATCGGTCAACTTGAGGCGGCCGTAGGCGTCAATGGACGCGGAACAGTTGAAGGCGGCGCTTACCGCATCAAGAAAAACCTGCACCTTTTCGTCGGTATTGACATTATAGGTCATGTTGGTCAAGGTCCCATCATTGGTATAGCCTTCAATAAAGATGGTGTCGCTGGTGCCGGCGCCGCCGTCCCCCTGCAGTTGCAGGCCGTTGACATCATAGACGTCACGCCAGTAAGTCTGACTGGTGATGTACCCCGCGCCGGTGAGATTGCTGTTCACCGCCCCCAGCTCACTGACCAGGGTCTGCCGGGTGGTTGAGGTCAAACCGCTGTACTGGGCGCCGAGGTTGATCTCCACGCTCTGATTGGTGGTGGCGCCGGTAAAGTTGGCCTCGAAACTGTAGTAACTGTCCGTGTTGGACAAAACGATCCTGTTGTCATCCAGGGCCGGGTCCACCTTGCCGTCCGGCGGTATGCGGTAGGCTGAGATCTCCCGGATGTTGCCCGATGTGTCAAACTGGATGGTGCCGTACATAAGCGCGCCCGCACCCTTATGCTCTTCATAATTATAGCGTTCATTCGGGGCGTATATGGTCTGCTCGCGTTCGTCGAGATAGCGGAGATCCTCGGAAGGATCGCAGGTGATCAAATATTCCCATTCATTGTCATTGGTGGTTCGGTCGTAATAAATGGAGATGTCGTGACTGGCGCCCTTGGCATCGTAAATCTTGATGGCGCTGGTGTATTCATAGTTATTGGAGTCAATGGGCGCGGTTGGATTGACCGCGGCGGCATTGGTGCCGTTCCAGGCGTCAAAAAGTCGCACCTCGTTGATCTCATTGTCCTCGCGGGAATCGAGATTGGCAATAACCTCGACCATCTCGGTCTCGACCGGAGGCGTGGTTTTGTCAATCCGCATGTCGCCGATGGTGCCCGCCCGTTCGCCGGTGGCAGTGTCAATACCCCAGCCCTGGACAAAATAACCCATGGGACTGACGAGAAAACCCTCCTGGTCAAAACGGAACTCACCGGCCCTGGTATACATGTCCGCCTCGGCGTTTGCCGCGGCGCGGAGCATGAAAAATCCCTGACCGCCGATGGCCATGTCCGTGGCGATGGAAGAGCTCTGGAAAGACCCCTGGGCAAAAAGGCCGTCAACCGTGCTCAACGTTACACCGCGGCCCACCTGATCGGCGCCCGATGCGGTGGATACCGACTGGGACAACACATCCTGGAAAACGGTGCGGCTGGATTTGAAGGCCAGGGTGTTGACGTTGGCCACGTTGTCGCCGAGAACGGACATGGCGTTCCCCATGGTGTTGATACCGCTGATACTTGAATAAAGTGAACTTGCAATCGCCATTATAATTCCTCCTTATAAACCGGCCCGGCCGGATGTTATGAACACAAATTCTGCTTACAGAACCCCGACCACGGCACCGACCGCGGCAGCCACATGGTTGTCCAGGGTCAACATGGCGACCCCGTCCTCATAGGTGATGCCGGTTACCGTGCCGCTGACCCGGTAATCCACTTCCGACTGCTCGCCAAGGGCATTATATCCTTTTACCTTGTACGTATAGGCGCCGTCGGCAACCGTTGCGCCCTGCATATCGGTGCCGTCCCATTCCAGGGCATATTTTCCCGCTTCCGACGGACCGACGTCGATCAATTTCTGCAGTCGCCCGCCGGCGTCGTAAATCTCCACCACACAGGTATCGACATTTTCCGCGAGGATGAATTCACCGCCGCCCGGAGTCCCGTCATTAACCGCCAGGCTATCGCCCGCCACTTTCACCTCGGTGTCAAGCAGGGTAAGAAGCTGCAGATTATTCTGCGACGTCTGGTATTCAAGCAGCTTCTCCATATTGTCCGCCATCTTCAGGGTGGCTTCCATATTGCTGAACTGGGCAAGCTGGGAGGCCATCTCATAGCTGTCCATCGGTTTCATCGGATCCTGGTGCTGCAGCTGGGTGATAAAGAGGTTCATGAAATCATACTGATCCAGCTCTTTCTTTCCCACCGGCTTGAAGAGGCTTTCTTCCTCATACGAGGGAAGACCGTTTGTCACACTCGGTACAGTCATGATACTCTCCTCACAAACAATTTATATTCCATCTTGCATTCACCGGGGCAATCCGGACCGCCTAAACAAAGAGACTGATTCCACCCTCACGCCCGTCCCGACGCTGTGGATCCGCCTGCAGATACAGGGCGTTTTCCGGCACTTCGGCAAGGGTTGCCCTGGCCGACTCCACCGCCTGCCGCGCCATTTCAAAGCGCTGCCACTGGGCACCGTCGTCACCCTGCTGCCCCACGGAAACAAAACATTCACCGAGCTTGAATCCCTTCTGATCCAGGTTCTGCTTGAACTCTTCCATGGTGCTTTCCAGCATTTCCTTCACCCGCGCGTTTTCCATGTTGAAGGAAACCGAGACATGCTCATCCCGCACCAGCAGATTCACCTTCACCTCACCCAGATCCTGCGGATAAAGACGAAGGACAAGCTGATGCTCCTGACTGCGCAGCCCCCGGATCACCCCGTCGCTGAGCTGCTGAAAGACCTGGTGCTGCAACTGCCGGGAAGGAGTACGAACAAAACTCTCATTGCGCGCGGTTTCAACCACCTGGGCCGGGTCCGCGGCACTCCGACCGACGATGAAATTCGTCACAGGCTGATGCGGCTCAGTCAATGAAGACGTGGCCGTTGTCATCTCCTCAAGCACCTGCCCTCCTGATTGATTCCCGGCAAAATCTGCCGTCTCGTCCTGCAATGATTGCCCGGCGAATTTTTCCTCAACGGACTTGAACCAGTCGGCCATATCATCATCAAGTGCCTGATCTTCCGCCAAACTGTTTTCCTCCACCTTGACCCGGGCGAAATCAACCAGTTCCTGCAACTTCTGAAAAACCGTGTTCACCGATTCCTCGACAACCGGGGTCCATCCGACGCTCTGGTTCTGAAATTTCGCCTGGGACATGATCTGCTCCAGATCGGACAGAAAAACCGGCAGGTCCACTTTGGGCCGGCTGTTCTGGAGACTTGCCAGTGCATCACGCAGCATGTTCTGCAATCTATCAAACGTCAGGGTGACAGGCCGGCCGGCCTCATCCTGACCAAGAACCTGATTGAGAAATCTCTCCGGCAAAAGCTCATTCTGTTCTTCCAGGGTAACTCCGGCCAGGGCGAGAAGATTCTGCATCTGTTCGGACTCCCAGTCCGACAGTTCCACCGGCAGCAGATTATTTTGGGTTCCGGTTTCCTCAAGGGCCTGAAGCAGCAGATTCAAATCAATATTTCCATCACCGGTAACCGCCTTGGCACTGATTGCATCAAGGGCATCCCGCGGCATGCCCATTTTGGTCAGAATGGCTTCCAGCATGGGAAATTCAGTTTCCGGCACGGTAAAGGCATCACCTTTTGCCATCTCAGCAAAGTGCGTGTTTAATGCGTTCAAAAAATCAACGAGACTGAAGGAAGAGTCGGAATTTTCCAGCTGCTGCATGAACCGGGAAAAATCTGCCTCGTCCATGCCGGCCGCCGCGCCCAGTTGCCGAAGCATTTCTCCATCGGCAAGTTCCAGGTTCCACTCCCCGGGCGCGTCAATCTTGGTTTCAGCCACCTGGGTAAGATAATCCATTACGTTGCCGAGAAGCTCGGGAAGCTCCGGGGACACTCTTTTTTTCTTTCCCGCGGCACCGGCCTGTTCCGTTTTTTCGTCGGCTTCGCTTTCCTTCATTTTCTCCGAGGAACGCTGATTCCGTCTCGATGCCGCCGCCCCGAGCTTATCCTTGCCCCGGTTATATTTTTCCTGAATCTGTCGATCAAGATGCTTTGCAAAAGATCTCGCGCCGCTATCCTCTTTTCCCGCAATCTTCACCGGCAACTCAGGTGCTGCAACAGGCAGCACCGGATTCATCATTATGGACATGAACCGACCTCCTCGATAGAATTTCTTTGCTTGTTGGCTTTAAATGCAACCACGATGCCAGAAGAAAAAATATTTACGGATCCGCATAAAGGACAGAAAAAACAATATAAAATCAAGTATTTGCAACAGAAAAGGCAGGAAAGCCACGCCAGAAAAGGAATGATTCACAAGGAAGCCGACTAGGAAAGAATTGCCGCAGGAGGGAGAAACTGATGGTTGTCCAGCGCAGGCAACCGGGGCGAAGCGCCGCAAACCGACAGAAACGGCGAAGCCCTTACGAAAGGGGATACAACGGGTATATTGAAAAGAAACCTATTCGAAGCGACCCAGAAGCCTGCTGACCCGGACGGCTTTTTCCGTTTCAAGCTTGGAGATGACCTGGGCCACCTGATCGGCCTTCATGGCCCGCAGGATTTTTTCCACATCCCCATCCGTCATCTGGTTGAGCAGCGGCGCTAGTTTTGAAGAGCTCATCGTGCTGTAAACCTTGATCAAATTCTTAAAGCTCGCATCCTGCTCCGCTTTGATCTCGGCAAGTTTTGCCTCGATCTCTTTTTGCATGGCAGCGACCTCTTCCAGCTTGGCATCGACCTCACTCCCCAGCAAATCAAGCTCTTTCTGCCGCGCATCCAACTCCTTTTCCCGGAGGACGACAGCTTCTTCCCGCTGCTGCAGGGATTGCGATTTTTCCAGTTCCTGGCTGCTGACCTCAACCGGACTGTCGGCGGCGATGGCGCATTGCACCACCGTGCAGAAAAGAAACAGAAACATCCCAAAAAACGTATGAACCTTCGTCATTTTTCTCATAGCACAATACCCCGTCCGTAACGAAGCAGTGCCTGTTCGTCACTTTCATTTTGCTCTTTCCGGCGAGTCTCATCCAGATACTTCAGCAGAGCATTTTCCTTCAACACATCAAGAATCTTCCGCTGCTTCATGGCCTCGGCAAGCTCGGTGCGCACTCCGGCAACAATCTGTTGCTGGGCGGCAATGGTATTTGTCAGTATATGAATCTGCAGCTCCTGAATTCGCATGGACTCCATATAAAAGAGAAATATTTTGACGGCCAGGGTTTGCTTTTTCTTTTCTTCCATAACCAAGCACAGATCCGCCCGCTTCTTCTTCAGGTCTTCAAGCCGGAGCTGATGAGCGTTTAAAATCATCTGTTCCCGGGCAAGTTTGAGCTGGATCTGCTCCTCGATATTTTTCCTGAGAGTCAGGACGGATTCAAGTGTGAAATGAAAGGCCATTGAATTTATAGAGATCCGTTTTGCTGTGCGGTTTTCGGTTGCTCACCCCGTTACCGACAACCGCGGGGTAGTGACTCTTTCGTCGGAACATCTTCCACCGTCTCCACCATCCGGAGGCAGCAGAGGTTTGCGACAACGGCTTAACGGAACAAGGCAAGCAACTGCTGCTTGCTTTCCTCATAGCTGAATTTCTGCTCCACCTCCTGCCTGAGATAATTATTCAGGCGGTCGATCATGGAGATGGCCTTGTCAATCTTGGGATTTGTCCCGGAGGCGTAAGCGCCGATATTGATCAGATCTTCCGATCGACGATAGGTTGACAGTGTTTCCAGAAAACGGTGCGCGGCCTTGACCTGGTCCTTGACGACCACATCCGTCATGCAACGGCTGACGCTGCCCATGATGTCAATTGACGGATAATGCCCCCGACTTGCCAGCTCCCGACTCAAGATAACATGGCCGTCAACAATGGAACGAACCGCGTCGGCAATGGGCTCGTTCATGTCGTCACCCTCCACCAGCACCGTGAAGATGCCGGTGATGCTGCCCTTTCCCTCACAGGTTCCCGCCCGCTCAAGCAGTTTCGGCAACTGGGCGAAAACCGACGGGGTGTAACCGCGCGAGGTGGGCGGCTCGCCGATGGCAAGCCCCACTTCGCGGCTCGACATGGCAAAACGGGTCACGGAATCCATCATCATGATCACATCCCGGCCCTTGTCACGGAAAAATTCCGAGATGGCCATGGCAAGATAGGCCCCCCGCATCCTGACCAGGGGAGGCTGATCAGAAGTGGCAACGACAACCACCGAACGCGCCAGTCCTTCAGGGCCAAGATCACGTTCAATAAAATCCTTCAGCTCGCGGCCCCGTTCCCCGATCAGGGCGATGACGCTGATATCCGCCGCCGTATGCTTGGCGATCATGCCAAGCAGGGTACTCTTGCCCACGCCGGAACCGGCAAGAATGCCGATGCGCTGCCCCTTGCCCAGGGTCAGCAGCCCATTGATGGCCCTGACCCCGACATCAACCACCTCTTTTATCCGTTCCCTTTTCATGGGATTAAGCGGCTCGGCGTAGAGGGGATAATCCACCCCATACTCCAGCGGCCCCTTGCCGTCCATGGGATTACCCAACCCGTCAATGACCCGGCCGAGCAGCGAATCAGCCACCGGCACCCGCGCCTGGCCGCCAATCAGGCGGATCGAGCTGCCCGGCTCCACTCCCCGCATTTCGCCAAGGGGCATAAGCAGCACCCGACCCTCCCGAAAACCGACCACCTCGGCCGGCACCCGGCCTTCGCCCCGAAAGAGATCCACCTCGCAGACACTGCCCACCGGAATTCCCGGACCACGGCTTTCGATAACCATACCGATGACCTGGTTCACCCGGCCGCGCACGCTGATAAGCGGCTGGTCGGCAGCGAGCTGGATACAGGAAGAAAGATTCATTTTTACTTCCCGGATCCAGGTTTCAAATTCGACGGTCTCATTCGGCAATTCCTTTATCCATCTGCCGCGAGAGCGGCCATGAAGGCCCGGTCCACCAGTTCAAACAGCTTTTCCCGGCACTTTTCCAGCCGGGCGTCAATTTCGCCGAAATCCGTTTCCAGCAGGCAACCGCCCAGGGAAACAGCCGGATCATCCAGCAACTCCACCCTTTTTGCGCCCTGCAGCAGGGAAGGATCCTCCAGACTCATTTCTTTCAAACGCTGAAAATCCTCGGGGTGCAGGTGCACCTTGACGACGGAATCTTCAACCACAAAGGCCATGGCACTGTGCAGACAATTTTTTATCACCAGGGGATTAACGGAAACCTCATGCCCCACCAATCGTTCCACCATGGTCGTGACAAGGACCAGCAGCTCTTCCTCATACTGCCGGTTCACCCGGTTCCGTTCCTGCTCGAGCAACGCGATGAGCCGCAGGGCATCGGCGCTTTTCCCCGAAAAATCCTCTTTGCCCGCCTCGCGCCCTTCGACAATCCCTTGGGCGAAACCTTTGTCATATGCCTCCTGTTCAATCCTTTTTTTCTCGGCCTCGGCCAGGGCAAGCATCTCCTCGATCTCGCGCTGAAGGACGGTCTTCTTTTTTTCAAGCTCGGCAACCGGGTCGGCCCGACGAACGTCTTCACCCTTTTTCGCCGGCATCATGCTTTCAAAGGAAACAAACCCCCGGCTCCTGTCTTTTTCGATTTTATCCTTGAACTCAAAAATATTAGACAAATTCGTCCTCGCCGCCGCCACCGGTCATGAGCTGGATCTTCCCTTCCTGCTCCAACCGTTTGGCTATCTTGATTACGGACTGCTGAGCCGCTTCGACATCCTTGATACGAGTCGGCCCCATGATCTCCATATCTTCCTTGAGCATCTCCACGGCCCGCGTCGACATATTCTTGAAAATTTTGCCCTTCAAATCTTCCGAAGCCGTCTTCAGGGCAAGCTTCAGGTCGTCGGTTGAGACCTCTTTCAAAATCGCCATGATACCGCGGTCATCCACGCCAAGAAGATCTTCAAAGACAAACATCAGACGTCGAATGTCTTCCGCCAGGCTTTCACGTTGCTCTTCTATCCCTTCAAGCACCTGGGTTTCCAGCGCCCGATCGGCGTTGTTAAGAATCTCCGCAACCGCGGCCACCCCACCGAGCCGCTGTCCCTCGAGGCCCTCCACCGACAACAGTTCTTCCTGCAGAACCCGGTCCACATCAACAAGAATTTCCGGACTGACCTTATCGAGTTCCGCCATGCGCATAACCACCTCGACCTGCGTTTCCTCCTTTAATTCCGCCAGAATAGCCGCCGCCTGGCTATGTTCAAGAACGGCCAGCACCAAAGCCACGGTCTGGGGATGCTCATTGCGCAGAAAGTTGACCAGAATTTTCGGTTCAAGCTTGCGTGCTTTCTGAAAAAGAGTCAGACGCCAGTCGGAACGGATATCGTCAAGGATTTCATTGGCCTTATCCGACTGCAGGGCGCGTTTCACCGCCGCTTCCAGCATCTCATCACCGGAAAGATAGATCTCGTCGCCGCCGGCGTCGGTCTTGAATTCCCGGAGGAGCGCGGCTATATCCTCCTTGTCGACCTTGTCCATCTTGGACATCTGCCGACCCACCATCTTGATCTCATCTTCATCCAGCCGTTTGAAAACCTCGGTGGCAAAATCTTCGCCCAGGGTCAGCAGAAAGATCGCCGCTTTTTCCGCTCCGGTCAGGTTGTCGGTTCCTGCATCTTTTTTCTTGGCCACCCCTTACATCTCCTCGCGCAACCAGCGCCTTACCAGGTCAGCCGCTCGTTCCGGATCGCTCTGGGCCAGCTTGTATATTCTTTCCTTATCCGTCATACCCAGCGGCTGAAATGTTAAATCCTCCCCGTCTTCCCCTCTCGTCTCAAGCAGCCCCGCCTGGGCGGCAAGTTCCGCCTTGCGCTGCGCCTCCTGCTGCTGCTTGCTGAGCAGTCGCAGGAAAGGACGCACAACGAAGAGGAGAAACGCCAGTGCCACCAGCAGCAGCGCAATCGGAACAGCGAGGTTTTCAATCAGGGCGTGCCATTTTTCCAGTGGATCAGGTTCCGGAGGAACAACCGATGAAAGATAGAAAGGCATGGCCACCACTTCCACCTGATCACCTCGATCCGGATCAAAACCAATGGCGTTCTGGGTCATCTTGGCAAAATGCTGCAGTTCTTCCGGGCTGCGCGCCTTGTAAACCAGTGACTTCTTGCCGTCCTTGTCCTTACTTTCCTCATAAGCGCCGTCAACCATGACGGCAACGGAGAGACGCTTGATGACCCCGACTCCTTCCTGAACCTGGCGGGTCTTGCGGGTAATCTCATAATTCCTGGTTATATTCTTCCGGTTAAACCCCTCGGTTGAGGTGGCGGCATCTCCTGTCTCGGTAAATGTCGCCAGCTGTCCCTTGACTCCGGGAATACCGCCCGTATCCTCCTCGCCCCCCTGTTTTTCCAGCAGAAACTGCTCGCTGCGAATCACCTGCCCATCCGGGTCAAAGCTTTCCTCGGTCACCGCCACCTTATTGAAATCAAGATCAACGGTAACCCGCGCCAGGGCCTTGTTGACACCCACGACCTCCTCGAGCATGCTTTCCACTTTTTTCCGCAGATCGCTTTCCACCTTGGTCTGGTATTCAAGCTGGGTGGCGGAAAGCATGGCGGCATCATCACTCTCCTTGCGGAACAGGAGACGGCCGACGGTATCGACAACCGTTATATTCTCCGAGGTCAAACCGGGAACCGCACTGGCCACCAAATGAACTATAGCCATTATTTCACTTTTGGCCAAGTTTTCCTGCCCGTTCATGGTCAAACTCACCGAGGCACTGGGCGGCCTGCTATCCTCGACAAAAACGGATTCTTTCGGCGTGGCGATATGCACCCTGGCATCACTCACCTGCTTAAACTGGCGAATGGTCCTGGCAAGCTCGCCCTGCACCGCCCGCTGGTAATTGAGCTGTTGGACAAAATCCGTGGTGCCGAAGCTGCTCTTGTCGAAAAGTTCAAACCCGACGCCGCCGCCCCTCGGCAATCCTTCACCCGCCAGGGTAAGCCTTGTCTCATGGACAGTTGGTCCAGGCACCAGAACGGCTGTTCCGTTTTCAGCCAGTTGGTAATCGATTCGCTGCTCTTTCAGTCTGGCGATCACCCCGGCCGCATCCTCCGGCGTCAATCCGCTGTAAAGCACGCTGTAATTCGGTTTTGCCCCCATGAAGGACAGGGAAAGCATGGCGACCAGAACAGCTGCGACAATGAAACCGGCAATAATTTTCTGGGGCAGGGTGAGACTTTTGATTACGGAAACAGCCTGATTCGAAATATCTCGTAAGGGTGCCATAAGATGTGTTCAAGGCTCCGAGTTTAAAATTGAGGGGACCGTTGCGCAAGAGTCGTTCCATTTCTCATCATGAGCGTGACGGTTCCCTTATGCCGTATACGGCGCTGCAGTTTCACGCTTCTTTTTCGTCCAGCGGCCTAAAGCTGCATACGCATCATTTCCTGATATGCCTGGATCGCCTTCTGCTGCACCTTGGTCATCAGCCTGAAGGAAACGCCGGCCTTTTCCATGGCAATCATTGTTTCATGAATGTTGCCGTGTTCACCGGCAGTCAGCCCCCGGCTCAATTCATCCGCTTCCCGCATTTGGGCGTTGACGCCGTCGATGGACTTTTGCAGCACCTCGCCAAACCCGGTGCCCGGGGTCTGGGATTTACCGGTTTTTTCAATCTGATCCAACTGAAGCGATTCACCATAACGAACCGGCTGCAAGGGCAACATTTCCATTTGCTTTCTCCTCCCGACTTCCGTCAAATTATCATCCGTGCGCAGCAATCACGCAGCAATTGTCTTTTTATCTTCTGGCGATATCAAGAGCCTTCATGGCCATGCTTTTCACCGCTTCTATGGCGGTTACATTTGCCTCATACCCTCTCCTCGCACTGATCATGTCGACCATCTGCTCCGGCACATCCACATTAGGGAAAAGCACAACCCCGTTTTCATCGGCATCGGGATGAGACGGGTCGTAAACCGACTTGAACTCCTTGTTGTCCTCGACAACCTCCGCGACCTCCACCGTGCGCAGCTTGTCGGAACTGGCCTGCAGCGCATCACTGAAATTTTCCAGAGGTTTTGCCTGGAAAACAACGGATTTGGCACGATACGGGCCGCCTTCCATGGTTCGCGTCGTATTGGCATTGGCCAGATTCATCGCCGTCACATTCAGCCGGGCCCTTTCCGCCTTCAGCCCAGAGCCGCTTATTTGAAAAGCGGTGAGTATATCCATGATTATGATCCTCCTTCATCAATGGCATATTTCAAGCCGTCAAATTTCTTGCCGATCATCTGGGAGACGATTTCGTACATCATTTGATTTTCCGCAAGCTTGACCATTTCCTCGTCAAGATCCACCGGTCTTTTCTCCGCGGAAAACTCAAGACTTTGCGCCGCATCAACCGGATCAAGATCCAGATGCATTTCATGGGTGCGGCTCAGGATACCCTGGTTGTCCATCACCTTTTTCATGGCCTTTTCAAAGGAAAAATCCTGAACCGTGTATCCCGGGGTTTCCATATTGGCCACATTGGACAAAATGAGACCCTGCCGGTCATAACGCAGATTCAAGGCTTGTTCCATCCGGGCGATACCGCCGCTGAACAGTTTATCAATAGGCATAATTTTCTCCTGTGCCGGCTGTTTTATTCTGCTGCACAAAGAATCTGCAAAATGCATGCCTTACGAAGAAAAGACTTTCAGAACAACGGCATGAGGGAAAAAACAAAATGCGTGGAGGCAACGAAAAAAAGACAAAAACAATGAAAAATCAATCAATTATCCCGCAAGAACGATACTCTTGCAGCTTATTGCGGAGGGTACGGACACTGATCCCCAATATCCTGGCCGCATGTGTCCGATTATTGTCGGTCTGCTGCAGGGCCTGCAGGATCATTTGACGCTCCACATCCCTGAGACTCGCCACGCCGCCCTTCTCTCCCGCATATTCAGGGGCCGGAGAAAACTCGCCTGCCGGTTCGGCGGCAAACTCCGGAGCAATCGACGGGACATCGGCATCCTCATCCCAGAAATCCCAGGGCTCAAGCTGCTCTGTCAGGGACAGGAGCACAGCCCGCTCCACCAGATTTTCCATCTCCCGGATGTTGCCGGGCCAGGAATATTCGAGAAAACGCGCCCGTGACGCCTTTGACATTTTTTTGACGGATTTCCCGTACTGCTCGGAGAAACGGTTGATGAAATAGCGGGAAAGCTGCTCGATATCCTCCTTGCGCTCCCGCAACGGCGGCATCGTCAAAGGAATGACATTTAAACGATAATAAAGATCCTGGCGGAACTCGCCGTTTTTCACCGCCTCTTCCAGGTTGCGGTTGGTGGTGGCCACCACATGCACATCAACCTTGACCGGGGCCTTGCCGCCCACCCGGTCCACCTCTTCCTCCTGGAGGACGCGCAAGAGCTTGGCCTGCAGATGCAGGGGAATCTCCGCAATTTCATCAAGCAGCAGGGTTCCGCCGTCAGCCAGCTCGAATTTGCCTTTCTTGGCATAGACGGCACCGGTAAAGGAACCCTTTTCATGGCCGAACAGTTCGCTCTCCAGCAACCCCTCGGGCAAGGCCGCGCAGTTCAGGGCCACAAAGGGCCCCTCCCGGCGATCGCTTTCCTCATGGATAAAACGGGCAATCATTTCCTTGCCCGTACCCGACTCTCCCAGCACAAGAACAGTGGCCTTGCTTGAAGCGACACTTTTGGCCTTCTGCAGCACCCTGGCAAGTTTGGAATCAGACCCGACGATCATTTTTTTTCCGGTCGCATCACTTGCCGGCCTCGCAGATCCAACCCCGTTGTCTTTCTTGAGCGGACTGCCGACCAATGCGCGGGCGGCAGCCTCGACGATAATCTCGCCGGAAAGGGGCTTGAGCAGGTAATCAAAGGCACCGAGCTTCATGGCGCTGACCGCGGTTTCAACCGTGGCGTGGGCGGTGATGATGATCACCGGCAGTTCGCCGTTATCGTCGCGCAACCGGCGCAGAAGCTCCAGACCGTCCATCTCCGGCATGTTGATATCGGTGATAACCACGTCCGGTGGATTTTTTTCACAGATATCCAGGGCCATGACGCCGTTTTCCGCGACGCTGACCACGTATCCCCGGCGATTGAGCGCTTCATAAAAAAGCATCCGCGTCTCGCGATCATCATCAACTACAAGAATTTTCCGCAATTGTTCCGTCATGCTAATTTTTCAAAACGGCTTCCGTTTCAGCCATGGATTTTTGGATGCTTTGCTGCCGCAAACGCTGCTGCGCCAATTTCTTGACCAGTTCGACCTTCCCTTCCGTCGCCTTTTGAAAATGCACGCCGGCCTCCTCTTTCATCCCCTGCAGATAAAGCATGTCGCCGAGACGCAACTGAAGCATCTGGGCCGTCTCACTGTCCGCCGGCATTCCCTCAGTCACGGCAGCACGGTAAGCCTCCGCGGCCTTGACCGGATCGTCATCCTCCCGATAGCGATCACCAAGCTTTCCATACCACTGCTGCAGCTCCAGGGGAGAAAGCCACTTCTGTTCGGCAAAGGTCGTCAGCACATCAGCCTTTTCGAAAATTTGATTTTGGTCGAAAAGAAGCCTCAGATAATCAGCAGCGTAAATATTTTTCTTTTCGGCAAAGGTTGGGCTCTCAACAGCAATTTTATAAAATTCCAAGGCGTCCCCGGGACGCCCCTGCCGTTCCCGCAGTTGACCGCTCAGCCAGCAGATCTCGCCGAGAGCCTTATTTGATGCATAAAGAATCCGCAGGTACTTGAGCAGACGCTGGGCAGACTTCAAATCATTATCGGCAAGGTAGGTCAAGGCCCGGTGAACATAAAGATCAAGCAGTTCCGCATCACTCAAGGCAAGGGCCATGGCCCGGTAATAAACCACCCCGGCCTGGCGGTACAATGCCATTTCTTCCAGGGCGCGACCGACAAGATAAAGCAGTTTTCCCCCTTTGTACTCCTTGATCTGGGGATATTCATCCTGATAGAGCTGGTATATTTCCCCATATTTTTTTTCCTGCAACAATTTTTCCATCCGCGTGATCAGAATCCGCCCCATGACGTCAATCACTTCATCTTTTTCCGACTTCGAGGCCTGATGCCGAAGGTAGGCCCTGCCCGTGGAATATGCCTGATCCAGCTCACCACGCTGCCAATGGCGCCGGATCATCTCCAGTCGAGCGTCCTGGCTGACGGGGTCGGCATATTGGGTATCAAGCACCGCCTGGAAGGGCTGATCATCCTTGGGCGGCGGCTGTTCCACCTTTTCCGTTGCCGCCTTATCGCCCTGATCAGGCTTTTTCAATTGGGCCAGGCGGAAACGGCTCAAGACGACCTCGCGGCCTTCCGGTTTTCCTTCCTCGACGATCTGCATATAAAACTTTTCGGCAGACTGAGCCTGACCATCCACCCCATAACTTTCGGCAAGTTCGAATAATATTTCGGCACGGGAGGGGCCAAACCCGGTGACATTGAGATATTGCAGCAGATCCCTGCGCCCTTCATCCCGGTTTCCCACCCGAAGGTTGGCAATTCCCTTGTTGCGGAGGATATCAGGATCGCTCACGTAAAAAGCCGGATCCCTCCGCAATATTTTCAAGTAGACCGCCAAGGCGTCATGATATTTCTGCCGGGCAAAATCAATATGCGCCCCGCCCGCTTCAGCACGCAGCTGAGAAATGGGATCCCGGCTCAAGCCCAGATCTTCAAAGGCAGCGGCTGCTTCATTGAGTCGGCCGATCTGGAGGAGAATGCGGGATTTCATGTACCTGGCCTCATCGATCTGGGGGCTGGACGGAAATTTTTGAACAAAAAGGCCGAAATAGGTCATGGCCTCCCGGTAATATCCCATGTGCACATAGGCGTTTCCCACCTGAAAGTAACTTTCCGCCTGCCGGGGAGAATCCGGGTAATCAATGGTGTAGGAACGAAAAAGATCCTTGACCACCTCCCAGTCCGCGTCAGCATCGGCCAAGGCAAGTTCCCGATGAAGATTTGCGGTCTGCCACAACGCCTCTTCAGCCAGGGGTGAAGCAGGGTACTTGCGATAATAGCCCAGGAAGGATTCGGCCGCCTCCCGATCCTTGCCCAATCGCAAGGCATCATTGGCATCCTGCCACAACTTCTCTTCCCGGCGCTTGAGCAGCTCCTTAAGAGCCTCTTCCTCACTCATGTCAGCAGCAAAAGTCACGCTCGAGCAGAAAGGAAAACAAGACCGAAAATCAACGGGCGGGAAAAACAAAAGAAAAAAAACGAAAACCCACAACCGTCCTGCAGCCGAGACACCACAACGATCACTATGATGGGTTTGCAAGAAAATCATCGGTATCCACGGCCGCGCAACGTGGAAAAAACAGGGCCTGTCATTCTTCTTTGCCTATTCCATGACGCTTCATCTTTTCAAGCAGGGTGGTTCGATTAACATGAAGCAGCTTTGCCGCCCTGTTTTTCACCCATTTCGACTGATCAAGGGCCTGGAGAATCAAACGTTTTTCAAATTCAGCCACCTCGTGACTCAAACAAAAACCATGGGGAGGAATTTCACCGGTGCGCTCCGCCCGATGTTCCGCGGCGCGGATCTTGGCCGGCAAATCATCGCAGGTTATGGCATCACCCTGGCAGAGGATCACCATTCTTTCCACCACATTTTCCAGTTCCCGGACATTCCCGGGCCATGAATAATGGAACAGATACGCCATCACCTCATCATCGATACGGGAAATCGTTCTTTTTTTCGACCTGTTGAATCGATCAATAAAATATTCAACCAACAGGGGGACATCGGACAAACGGTTGCGCAGCGGCGGCGCCTTGATGGGGATGACGGTCAGCCGGTAATAGAGATCCTCCCGGAAACGGCCCTCGGCCACTTCCTGGTCCAGGTCCCGGTTGGTGGCGGCAATCACCCGAAAATCGGAAACAATCGTCTTGGTTCCGCCGATCCGCTCAAACTGTTTTTCCTGGAGGACACGCAACAATTTTACCTGGAGCAAAGGGCTCATCTCCGCAACTTCATCAAGAAAAACCGTGCCGCCGTCGGCCAGTTCAAAACGACCCAGCCGGGTACGGATGGCATGGGTAAAAGCGCCTTTTTCATGACCGAAGAGTTCGCTTTCCAGGAGCTCCGCCGGGATCGCGCCGCAATTTACCGGAATGAAAGGTCCGTTCTTCCGTTCGCTGCCGTAATGAAGCGCCTGAGCAATAAGTTCTTTGCCTGTTCCGCTTTCCCCCTGAATAAGAACAGTGGCATTCGTGTCACATACTTTTTCTATGATATCGAACAATTCAAGCAGCGGCTTGCTTTTCCCTATAATCCGGGGATAAAAGGCGGATGGGGCTGTATCCTTTGCGTCGATTTTTGCGGGGAGAGGCGTGGCCAATGGGGGATCCACCTGTTGCCGTTAAGTTATTTATAAAATAAATTTCAATTATTACGTAGTTTTGGTATACAATTGATATACAATATACGGGAAAAAGGTGTCAATTTTTTTTAAAAACAGTTTAAAGTATTCCCTATTGAAGCAACTCACTGTTGCCGGTTTCCAGTTTACGGTCGGGAATTTTCCAAATTTCACACAGAGAACATCCTCAACCCGCTGATTGTCAACTGCAAACCTCATCATCCCATATGGCCATGCAAGAATTCTTTTCTGAAAACACCAACCCCAATCTGGTGGAAATCGTCAAGGTGACGAAAATATACCCTCCGGATGTGGTCGCCCTGCGCAATGTTTCCCTTTCCGCGCGAAAGGGTGAACTTGTCTTTCTCACCGGCCCTAGCGGTTCCGGCAAGACGACTCTCCTGAAACTTCTCTGCCGGATAGAAACCCCGACCAGGGGACTGATTGAGATAGGGGGCAAGGACTTAAGCTCTCTCAAACCAAACGACATCCAGCAACTCCGGCAGCGTATCGGTGTCGCCTATCAGGATTTCAGGCTCTTGCCGCGTCAATCCGTTTTCGACAACATCGCCATGCCCATGGAGGTGTGCTTCACAAATCCGAAAGAAATTCGCGAGCGGGTCATGGAGCTTCTGGCGAAACTGGCACTCACCGAAAAACAGAACAAGCCCGCGGGAAAAATTTCCAGGGGAGAACAGCAACGCGTGGCCATTGCCAGGGCCGCGGCCAATGCTCCTCCTCTTATCCTGGCGGACGAACCGACCGGCAACCTCGATGCCGTTACAACCGGACTGGTCATGAATCTCTTCAACGAACTCAACCAGCGTGGGTCAACCATTATCATTGCCACCCATGACGAATCCATTTATCGGGAAACAAGTCACCGGAAATTTGAACTGCGCCAAGGCGAGATGCAAGAACTTTAATGCGGATACTACTCCATTAAACGTGTTCCAACTCCCTCTTTCTCGAGACATTGCATGAAATATCCACTCTTCATTCTGACCCAGACCAAAAGAAACATCGAACAGTCATGGGGAATCCAGTCCATGACCCTGCTCACCGTTACCCTGTCGGTGCTGATTTTTTCTTTCTTTTACCTTATTTACAGCAATATGATTGAGGCCGGTGCCCGACTTGGCGGAGAATTGCGGCTTGTTGTTTATCTCGAATCGGAACTCAACCCCGTGCAGCAGGATCTGTTTCGCAAAAAAGCAGCCGGTTTCGCCAAGATTGAAAAAATTGACTTTATCAGCCCGACCGATGCCTTTGAGCGACTGGGCAGACAACTCGGCGATGACCGCGATGTCCTTGCCGATCTCACTTCCGCCTTCCTGCCCTTTTCGGCGGAAATCCACCCTGACAAAGGTTTGAAAAATCTGACGAAAATCAAGGAATTCGCCGACTATCTGAAAAACCTGCCCGGAGTCTCCAAAGTGCAGTATGGGCACGGATGGGTGGAAAGGTTCGGCTACTTCGTCACGCTTCTGCGCTTTATCGTCATTATCAGCGGTTTTCTGCTCATTCTCACCACCATGTTCATGGTTTCGTACACATTGCGACTCACCCTTTACGCCCGTGAACAGGAGCTGAAAGTCCTCAGGTATCTGGGTGCCACAAACAGCTATATTCGAGGTCCTGTTCTTGTTGAAGGCTTCCTCCTCGGTCTTTTCGGGGCGGGGTTCGGCCTCGGCGCCCTGAATTTTCTTTTTCAATGGGTCGCGCACAATTTCAGCGGTCCCGGCTTTATCAACGTATTCCAGTTATCCTTTTTGTCCTTTGGCGAATCTTTCCTGATCCTCTCGATCAGCATAGCGCTCTGCACGGTCGGCAGCGTGCTCTCCATCCGCAAACTCCTGAAAGTATGAAAAGTCGCGCCGTTCTGCTCAACATACTCCTCCTCTTCACCACACTCGCCGCCGGCAACCCGCCCGCCCGTTCCGCCGACCTTGAGCAGATCAAGAAGCTCGACGAACAGGTCATGCAGCAGAAAAAAAATATTGAAAAGGTGCAAACCGGCATCAGCACCCATCAGTCAAAAGTGGAAGAATCGAGAAAAAGGGAAGTCGACTTGTTGAGCGAACTGGAACAAATCGACCGGCGCATTGCCCTTGAAAGCGAAAAACTGGCGGGGCTGGAACGGGACATGCTGCGGCAGGACGAATTGACCCTGGAAAAAAAACAGGAAGCCGAGCGGATTCTTGCTGAAAAAGAGGCTCTTCGCCGGCACATGGAAAAAAGATTGGCCGCCTATTACAGGACGGGAGATATCGGCATCATGAACGCCGCCTTTTCGGCCGAGTCCCTCGCCGACCTGGTAAGCTTGCAGGACGGCTTCCATTTTATGCTGCAGCATGACCGCGAGGTGTTCACCAGCTACAAAGAAAAGATGAAGGAATTGGAATCAGCCGGCAAAGCCCACGCAGAAGAAAAAAGGCGGCTCGGCCAAGTGGTGCTGCTTGTTCAGGAGCAGAGAAACAACCTGGAAGAAAAGCAATGGGAAAGAAAGGCCGTCCTGGAACGGGTCAAGATGGAAAAGGCACTCTACCAGCAGGCCGTTGCCGAGCTTGAAAGTGCATCGGCGCAGCTTACCCGGACCCTGCAAGAATTGGAGACACGGACACAGGCAGCCAAGGATGAACGCGAAATGAAACACATCCGCGACTATCCGCTCAAGGCCTTCAAGAAACGAAAACCCGCATCGGCAAAAGGTTTTGCCGCGGAAAAGGGCAAACTTCCCCCTCCAGCCGCGGGCACCGTTGTCCGTTCGTTCAAAAAAAATGATGCTGCCGATACTGAATCGGCCGTCCAAAGCAACGGCATTGACATCGAATGTCCGCCGGGCAGCGATATTCAAGCCGTTTACCAGGGGAAAATAGTGTATGCTGGCGCCATGCGAGGTTACGGCAACCTGATCATCATCGACCACGGAAACCACTACTATTCATTGGTCAGCGGCGTTGGCGAAATTCTTGTCAAAGTCGGCGACTCCGTTCAGCAGCATGACAAAATAGGTGCTACCAGCCTGCACACCGGCACCCTGCAGGAAGGGCTCCACTTTGAAATACGTTATAATACCGAGGTGCAGGATCCGTGTAACTGGCTTGATTCCTCACTGCTTTCTTTTGAGGATTCGCAACTTCGCTGAGCGACGAGAAGTTGCGCCGGCGGGAAAACAGCTATTTCACCTCCAACCCTTTTTTTCCCCAGGCCCTTTTGCCGTTTCTGTTCCGATGATGTAACAGTTATTTTTTTTACCACGGTTTAAGGGATTTTTTTATATGATTTGACATTGTGAGAATGATTGCTCCATGCTACATTGATAAAAATTCTCTATCTTGTTGAAAAAAGTAAAATTATATTGTTAAATTATAACCTGTATTGAATCCTCAGGCCCGAAGCGCCGGATGCCCCACGCTCTGCAGAAAAAAGATATAGAATGAATTTGTCCGTCAATGCTGCCTAATGTCACAACGTTTCCAACGGTAATTTTATGAAAAAAAAGACATCTCTGTTCTGGAAAACCCTTGTTATCGCTCTGGTTTGCCTTCCCGCTTTCAGCCTTATCTTCCTGGAACACGACACCAAGGTTCAGGCAAAAACCCAGGACATCTACAAAAATCTTGAAATCTTTTCCAATGTGCTCAATCTGCTGGAAAAAAATTATGTGGAAGAGATAAATACGGAACAGGTACTCGAAGGAGCGATCAAGGGCATGCTTACCACCCTTGACCCCCATTCTTCCTACATGAAGCCCGACGATTTTCAGGAACTGAAGATCGAAACCAAAGGCAGCTTCTCCGGCATCGGTATCGAAATTTCCATGAAGGACGGAATTCTGACCGTTGTTTCACCCATCGAAGGAACGCCTGCCTTTAAAAAAGGATTGAAATCAGGTGACAAAATCCTGAAAATCGACGACGAATCGACCAAGGACATGACCTTGATGGAAGCGGTTAAAAGACTGCGTGGCCCACAGGGAACGGAAGTCACCGTCTCCATACTGCGCGAGGGTTTCACCGAACTGAAGGATGTTACCATTGTCCGCAATGTCATCCCGCTGATCAGCGTGACCTCAAAAATGCTGGAACCGGGCTACGGGTATCTGCGCATCCGCAATTTCCAGTCAAAAACCACGAAGGAGTTCAAGGATCAACTCGACAAACTGGGCGAAGAGGCCAAATTGACCGGGCTCATCATTGATCTCCGCAACAATCCGGGCGGCCTGCTGGATCAAGCGGTAAAAATTTCCGATATTTTTCTCGATGAAGGGATGATTGTTTACACCAAGGGCCGGATAAAAGAACAGAACATGGAATTCCGTGCTCATGCAAACGGGGAAAAATACACCTTCCCCATCATTGTGTTGGTCAACGAAGGCAGCGCAAGCGCCTCTGAAATTGTTGCCGGAGCGCTGCAGGATCATAAACGGGCGCTTATCCTCGGCGCCCAGACCTTCGGCAAGGGATCCGTGCAGACCATTATCCCCATGGATGACGGGGCGGGTCTGAGGCTGACAACCGCTCGTTACTACACGCCGAATGACCGATCAATCCAGGCCACCGGCATCACTCCCGATATCGTCGTCCCCACCGAGTTGACCGCCCTTGATGCGGAAAACAATAAGAAACCGGTCAAATTCCTCCGCGAAAAAGACCTCAAGCACCACATTACCAATGGCAATGAGAAAAAAGAGGAAGACGTTGAAGAGGAAACAGCTCCCGCACAAGAAGGCACCGATGCGCCTGAGCCGGAGGATGTAGCCGAACAAGAGGATATCAGCAAAGACAACCAGCTTACCCAGGCCCTGACCCTGCTGAAAGGTCTGGCTGTATTCGGCAAGCTCGATCTCGGCCGGTAATAAAAAAGGCGCTGCTTCAGACCTTTCCTTGCCTGACTGAATCGTAAAAATCCCGGCCGTGGATGTCATTGATCACCACGGCCGGAAAATTTTTCACCGTGAACCGATACAGCGCCTCCGGCCCCGCATCGGCGAAAGCCACAACTTCCGCGGCAACAATACACTTCGACAGATAGGCGCCTGCTCCGCCGAAAGCGGACAGGTAGATCGCCCCTGATTTCATCATCGCCTCACGCACCGTCATGGACCGCGCTCCTTTCCCCATGGTGGCCTTCAGCCCCAAGTCAAGCAGTCGCGGAGTATAGCTGTCCATGCGATAACTGGTGGTCGGGCCGGCCGCGCCGATGATCTGCCCCGGACGCGCCGGGCTCGGCCCGACATAATAAAGAAGCTGTCCTGCCAGATCAACGGGCAAGGACTTTCCCTGATCCAGCAGTTCAATCATGCGTCGATGGGTCTGGTCGCGTCCGGTAAAAAGGGTGCCGCTGAGGCTGACAAGGTCGCCGGCATGCAAACTTTCGAGTGCGCCGTCACCAAAGGGAACTTCCAGTTCTTTCAGATTATCAAGAAACTCCGGTCGACTACGAAGAAGAGACATCAGAGAATAATCTCCTTATAGCGATGGGCATGGCACTGAATATTGACAGCCACCGGCAGACTTGCGATATGTGACGGAAAGGACTCGACATGGACGGCAAGGGCGGTATTGTTGCCGCCCAGACCTTGGACCCCCATCCCTTGTTCATTTATTTTTGTCAGGATTTCCTGTTCAAGGTCGGCTATATCCCGGCGTCGGCTCGGTTCGCCCAAGGGTCGCAGCAATGATTTTTTCGCGAGGAAAGCCGCTTTTTCAAAAGTGCCGCCCATGCCGACCCCGACCAGCAATGGAGGACAGGGATTAGGACCGGCATTTACCACCTGCTTGACGACAAAATCAACCATGCCGGCGATTCCGGCGGAAGGCGGCAGCATGACGAGACCACTCATATTCTCACTGCCGCAGCCCTTTGGCAGAACGGTAATTTTCAACTGATCACCGGCCACAAGTTCGACATGGATGACGGCGGGAGTATTGGTACCGGTATTGATCCGGCTGACCGGATCACAGACCGACTTGCGCAGGTAACCCTGCTGATATCCCTCCCTGATGCCCTGCTGGATCGCCTCCATCATATCCCCCTGGACATGGATCTCCTGTCCCAGTTCGACAAAAACTACCGCCACGCCCGTATCCTGACAGACCGGTATTTTTTCACGGCTGGCGATATCGGCGTTGATAAGAAAAAGATCGAGAACACTTCGGGCCAGCAGCGAAGTTTCATTGTCCCTGGCCTTCAGCAACCCCTCAAGAATATCGGGCTCAAGATCGCAGCCTGCGGCCATGGTGATCTCTTTTACCGCCCCGGTAATGCGTCCGGCCTCTATTTCCCGCATATCAACTCCCGAATTCACGCTTAAAAAATGATATTCCGCCCGAACAGCTTTTGTTTACTCTTTGTTGAGCCTGCGATTGCGCAAGGCAAGACTTTGCTGCTTGAAATTGTGCTGAATCAATTTTTCCTGATCCTCTTGCATGATAAGGACAAACTCCGCCCCCACCTTATACGGAACTTTCCCCTCCCGTTCCGGTAACGGCGAACAGGAAACAACCTTACCGAAGCAATAAATGTAGGTATACGACGGCAGAAGGGCAATATGAAATTCCAGGACAGTACCAGTATCAATTTTCCCCGGTGCGATAAAGGCAATACCACTGCCGCTCAAACTCAGGTCATGCAGCTTTAATTTGTCAAAAATCGTTTTGCTCGCACTGGTTTTTTTCAGGACAAGATTAATTTTTGTGTCAAGATGGGCCAAAAAATCACCAAGATCGGCATCCTTCTCGCGAATTCGTGCTAAAGCGCTTTGCGCTCCGATGAACATCTGAATATCGGAAAGTCCATCCTGGTTATAGGGAGGAATGCCGTCTGCAAAATCCTGGGCCACGGCATTGAATCTTTCCCGGCTCACAGGCTGACAATAAAAAAGATTCCTGCCGGCAATACGAACAGACTGCCGTCGATCCGCATCCTCGGTATTTCGCTTTGTCATATTCAATCGCCCCTATTGTTGCGGAGTGTCAGTGGAAACAGGTTTTTCCAGCTCAATCCCGGTCACGATCACCTGCGGGTTGGCGGGCCTGATCTTGAACTCAACCCTTCTGTTTGCGGCACGCCCCTCTTCAGTGTTATTGGCCGCAATCGGTTTGCCGTCGGCAAATCCGGTAGCTGCGAGTTTTTCCGGGGCAATTTTCATTTTTTCCACCCAATACTCAACAACCCCCACCGCCCTGGCGGCGGACAGGCTCCAATTGCTCTTATAGGGGCTCATGCCAGGCTTTAACGGCACGTTATCGGCATGTCCACTCACCTCGATTGCCAGATCCATCTCTTCGACCATTTTGCCGAGCTTATCCAGAAAAGGGTAAAAATCATTCTTGATGATTGCCCGGCCGGAATCAAAGGCAACCGAACTCTTTACCCGGAGAATAAGCCCATTCTCCGTATACTCTGTTTCCACCAGTCCCCCGGATATCTCATCGGACAACTCCTTGGCAACTTTGATCTGCACTTGCAGGGGAACGGTATCGAAAGTCGTGGAAATCATTTTCTCGCCCTGGATGGAAAAAGTTTCCTTCTTTTCTTTCTGGACACCGAAGGCATCCTTCATGGAGCCGGCCGCGTCCTGATACTTTTTGACATCCATAACCGAAAAGGAAAGTATCAGAATAAAAAAGCAAAGCAGCAGCGACATCATGTCGGAGAATGTGCACATCCAGAGGGGCGCGCCGGGTGGACATTCCACTTTTTTCGGTTCTTCCTTGGCCATTAAAATTATCCGTCGTTGATATTTTCCTAACTTTTCTTCTGATCAGCGGAGGTGCGTTCTTTCGGCGGCAGGAACGTCTCCAGAAATTCCTCCATGACTCGGGGATTCAAGCCCTTTAAGATGCCCAATACACCTTCTATGATCAATTTCCGGTTTCTTTCCTCCTCACGGCTGCGCAACGCCAATTTTTCCGCGATGGGGATGCAGAAAATATTTGCAATAAGCGCCCCATAAAGAGTTGTCAACAAGGCAACCGCCATGGCCGGACCGATAGTGCTGGGATCACCCATGTTCGACAGCATCTGCACCAATCCGACCAGGGTACCGATCATGCCGAAGGCGGGTCCGGAGTCCCCCATAGCGGAAAAGACCTTGCGGCCCAGCTCGTGCCGATCAACGGTCAGGCTCACCTCTTTGTTGAGCACCTCCTCGATGAACTCAGCTTCATGTCCGTCAACACAATACATGATGGCCTTTTTCAGAAAAGGGTCTTCGATGGGTTGCTGTTCGAGGACGATCAGGCCGTTTTTGCGGGCAATATTGGCCAGATTGACAATCTCTTTAATCACCTTATCAGGCATGCTCAATTTGGTGGCAAAGGCATTATTGGCAACCTTGATGGAATTCATAACATCACCGGCGCCAAAGCGGATAAATGCCGTGGCAATCGTTCCTCCGCCGACAATGAGGACGGATGGAATATCGAAAAACAACAAGAGGGAACCGCCGAAGAGAATTGCCATAATGACAATTCCAAAACCGCCCACCAGACCAATAATTGTGGCTAAATCCATACGTTCTTGATTCCTTTACGCCTCATCGTCCGAGACGAGCGTCTCCACATCAACCTGCATAATGAAACTATGATCTTCATCAGGGAAACGACCGATCTCGACGTCTTTCTTGAAGGCGGCAACAGCCTCTTTGATCTGAGGCGCGAGGTTGACATAACTTTTGACAAAACGCGGCACGAACTTTTCAAACATGCCGAGAAGATCGTGGGTGACCAGAACCTGTCCGTCACAGGCAGCCCCGGCACCGATGCCGATGGTCGGCACGGAAACGCTTTCGGTTACCACCTTGGCGAGACGATCAGGGATACATTCCATGACAATGGCAAAAACACCAGCCTCTTCCAGCGCCTTGGCGTCGGCAAGAATCTTTCGCGCGGAAGCCGCATCCTTACCCTGCACCTTGTAGCCGCCGAGATTACCGGCAGTCTGCGGCGTCAAACCGATGTGCCCCATAACCCCCATGCCTGCCCTGACAATGGCCCGCACCGCATCACATACTTCCGGTCCCCCTTCAAGTTTGACCGCATCGCACCCGGCCTCCTTAAAAAGGCGTCCGGCATTTCGCACAGCCTCTTCGTTGCCGACCTGATAGGAAAGAAAAGGCATGTCGCCAACCAGAAACGCCGAAGTTCCGCGCCTGACCGCCTTGGCATGATGAATCATTTCATCCATGGTCACCGGCACGGTGGAATCATATCCCAACAGGACCATGCCCAGGGAATCACCCACCAGAATCATGTCAATGCCGACCGCATCCAGCAGGCGGGCGAAGGCGGCGTCATAGGCGGTGAGCATGGTGAGTTTTTCTCCGCCCTTCCGGTTGATTATATCGGGTATGGTCAGTTTCTTCATGGCTGTGATGCCTCAAAATGTAAAAATGCAACACCGGATTTTATTTTAGCGCACCAAGGCAAAGTGACAAAGAAAAATTACATATAAAAGCAAATCATTTGAGGACGGCCACTGCTCGGAACGACGGTATTTTTATGAACACGGCTTATTTCAACGACCCGATGAACTCGCTGATTTCCGTTTGTCGGCAATACTCCTTGGTGCGGCCGAAATGTTCATATGCGGCAAGGGTTGCCATTCTCCCCCGCGGTGTTCGCATCAGCAGTCCGGATTGGATAAGAAAAGGCTCGTAGACATCTTCAAGGGTGTTCTTTTCCTCGCATACCGTCGTCGCCATGGTGTCTAGGCCGACAGGCCCGCCCTGGAACTTGTCGATCATGGTAAGCAGAATACGCCGATCCATTTCATCAAGTCCCTCCTTGTCAACGGAAAGCATGTCCAAAGCAGCATCTGCAACTGCAGCCGTAATCCGGCCATCAGCCTTCACCTCGGCGAAATCTCGTACCCTTTTCAAAAGGCGATTCGCAATACGGGGAGTACCCCTTGATCTGCGCCCCATCTCCAAGGCACCTTCATCATCCATGGGGATATTGAGCAGGGATGCTGAACGTTTGATAATGGTCACAAGCTCTGCCGGTGAATAAAAATCAAGGCGCAGGATAACGCCGAAACGGTCCCGCAGGGGTGGGGTCAACAGGCCGGTCCTGGTGGTGGCACCCACCAAGGTAAAATGGGGCAGATCCATCTTTACGGTCTTCGCCCCAGGCCCCTGGCCGATGACAAGGTCAAGCTGAAAATCCTCCATGGCCGGATAAAGAATCTCCTCGACCACATGATTTAAACGGTGGATTTCATCAATAAAGAGGATATCTCCCTGTTGAAGGCCGGTCAGGATGGCTGCCAGATCACCCGGCCTTTCAATGACCGGACCGGAAGTCACCCGGATATTGGCATTCATCTCGTTGGCAATGATATAGGCAAGGGTCGTCTTGCCCAGCCCTGGAAAACCATGAAGGAGAACGTGATCCATCGGTTCGCCCCGGGCCGTGGCCGCTTTCAGCGAAATATCAAGATTTGCCTTGACCTGCTGCTGGCCGATATACTGGGATAATTTTTTCGGCCGAAGATTTTTCTCCTCAACCTCTTCAACCGGCGCAACCGCACGTGAACTGACAATGCGTTCTTCGTAATTCATGCCAGCAACCTCAAGGCAAGTCTCACCAGATATTCCAGGGTCATCTTGCCGGTATCGGCGGTTTCATCGGCCGCCTTCCGCACCGCCGTCTCCGCGCTGTTTTGCGGATATCCCAGATTGACCAGCGCCGATACCGTATCCCGTAGCAACTCTTCATGCCCTGCGATTCTTGCGGCAGGCTGCATTTCCTGATGAACAGGCAGCCACTGCATCTTATCTTTCAGCTCCAGACAAAGACGCTCCGCGGTTTTTTTTCCCACGCCCGGCAATTTGGTCAAACGGGCAACGGACTCGCTGCGAATGGCAGCGGCAAGTTCCCCGGCGGTAATACCAGAGAGGATGGCAAGCGCAAGCTTGGGGCCAACCCCGGAAACACTGATCAGCTGAAGAAAAATCTCCTTTTCCTCCTCACTGGAAAAAGCGTAGAGCAGAAGCGCATCTTCGCGCACATGGGTATAGGCATGCACCAGCACCTGATTCCCTATTTCAGGAAGGGCACGGAGACAGGATGCGGTGGCAAACATCTCATAGCCGACACCGCCGGTCATGATGATGAGCTTTTCTTCCGTTCGGGAAAAAAGCTCCCCGCGCAAACAGGCAATCATTGCCGCACCTTGTCCGCCACTCGATTAACGGCAAGATGACTGGCGCAACACATGGCCACAGCAAGGGCATCAGCAGCGTCGGAACTGGGGGTGGCGGAGAGTTTCAACAGTGCCCTGACAGCCTGCTGCATTTGCTCCTTGCCGGCTTGGCCATATCCGACCACCGCCTGTTTGACCGCCTTTGCCGAAAATTCCTGTAAAGGAAGATGGAACTTGCTTGCAGCCAGCAACAGAACCCCGCGGGCCTGGCCAAGTTTGATCGCCGAACTTGGATTTTTGGCCATAAACACATTTTCTATGGCCGCATGATGAGGTGTGTGCTTTTCCATCACTTCACAAATCCCATCATAAATTTCCTGCAATCGCGAATGCATGGGTAGGCTAACGGTGGACTTGATGACCCCGCAACAGACAAAATGAACATCAAATCCACATTGTTCGACGATACCAAAACCGGTGGTACGAGTTCCGGGATCAATGCCAAGAATGCGGATAAATCGTTGCACTTAGGAGAGATTCTCCATGATTTCATCGGGAATGTCGAAGTTGGCATGAACATTCTGCACGTCATCATTGTCTTCCAGGGTTTCCATAAGCCGCAGGAGTCGTTTGACAACACTCTCATCCGTTACCTCGACAACATTCTGCGGAACCATGGATATGGAAGCCTCCAGAAAAGCGACTCCTTGGCCGGCGAGGGCCTCACGCACGGATTCAAAATTTTCCGGGGCGGTAATTACCTGAAATTCTAAATCCTCATCAAGCACATCATCGGCACCGGCCTCCAAGGCAATATCCATCAATTTTTCTTCATCAATGGTTTTTTTGTCAACCTGCATCACCCCTTTCTTATCAAACATGTAAGAAACGCAGCCTGTTTCACCAAGATTTCCGCCGCTTTTGGTAAAGGCAAAACGAACCTCGCCAACGGTCCGATTCTTATTATCGGTCATGCAGTCAACCAGAATGGCAACACCGCCCGGACCGTATCCTTCATAGGTGATCTCCTCATAAACAGCGCCTTCAAGTTCACCCGTTCCTTTTTTAATCCCCCGATCGATGTTGTCCTTCGGCATATTGACCGCTTTGGCCGTGAGGATGGCGCTGCGCAAACGGGGGTTGGCATCGGGATCACCGCCACCGAGGCGGGCCGCGACAGTAATTTCTTTGATCAGCCGGGTAAATATCTTACCGCGCTTGGCATCCACGGCACCTTTTCTTCTTTTAATGTTAGCCCATTTTGAATGTCCGGACATTTCTATTATCCTCCGAAAACTTAAAAATACACATGAAACGAAACAAAATAATTTTACTTAACCCAAGTACTTTCATCCGACAAAATCAAGCCCCAGCACAAAAACCTCACGGCTTTCCACCCTGGAGCTCTTCGGTTTTACGACTTTCACCTTTTTAAAAAATTGACGAACCTCATCGACAAAAACAGGAAAATCTTCGCCCTGAAAAACTTTGCAATAAAAATGTCCGCCTCGTACAAGCATTTTTCCCGCAAGATACAATGCCCGACGCGAGAGCTCAATCGATTGCAGGTGGTCGGAAAATTTATGCCCCGTGGTCTTTGGAGCAAGATCACTTAAAACAACCTGAAAAGAAAAGGTCTGTGATGTCAGGCTGAGAAAATCATCATCAAAAATATCAGCACAGATTAATTGGATTTTGCCGCCGCCGGGAACCGTAACAGGAATACTTTTCTGCAAATCAGCGCCATAAACCATCCCGTGGGGGCCGACAATTTTGGCTGCATAAAGCGACCAGCTGCCCGGATGGCACCCGAGATCAAGAACCTTGTCGCCGGTTTTGATAAATCCATATTTTTTTTGGGCTTCCTCGAGTTTGTAAACGGAACGGGCAGGGTAATTTTCCTGTTTTGCTTTTTTAAAATAATAATCTTGAACTTTTTTCACTTTAATCTCGACAAATTGATGGCGAAAGAGACGCTTGCCAAGTCGTACACGACCAGGCTATTCCCGCCGGAGCAGATTAGCAAGCCATCTTCACACGCGAAAGTAGCGGGTATGCAATCCGGAGATCGTTTTTAACGGAACTGAAGTCTCCATGTCGCATGTGGCAAAAAACCAATTCAAAAAAAAAGACTGAAAAACAGGAAATTAAATTTGGAAAGTAGCCCATTTCACGAGCAAAAACAAGGAATTTGCACGCATTGCAATATGATGATGACAAAGGAAAAACGCGAAACAAAAAAAGATGAGAAATCAGGACTTCCAAATGGTCAGCGCCTCCTTGTAAACAAGAGAACGGGAAAGATTGAGATCAGTCGAGATTTTTTTAACGGAATCCTTCATGCTCAAACCGGATTGATTTTTATACCACAACAATAAATCAGGCAAATTTTCAGCAAGCGCAGGAAGTGAAACATCATTTGCACAGATGAGAACAACAAACTCACCTTTTACGATACTTTTTTGACGCAGACTGTCGAGCACAAAAGACAAATTGCCATGCAAAATTTCCTCATGCATTTTGGTGAGTTCCCTGGCAACGACAATTCTTCTCTCGCCAAGAATTTCATAACAATCGACAAGCGTCTGCACGATGCGCCGAGGTGACTCATAAAAAACCAGCAGATTTTCAAGCTGAACAAGGGAGCTGAGCATTTTTTTCCGTTGGGATTGCTTACTCGGCAAAAAACCAAGAAATGTAAAAGCGGAATAAGACAGCCCGGAAATACTGAGTGCAGCTGTGAGCGCAGACGGACCAGGAACTGCGGTTACATCAATACCGTTTTGACGGCATTTATCGACAAGCATGGCTCCTGGATCGGAAATCCCTGGTGTGCCGGCATCCGACACGAGAGCAATTTGACGGCCCCCAAGCAACTCTGCAACAATCGTATCGGAACGGCCTGCCTCTTTCTCCTTGTAATAACTGATGAGCGGTTTGTTGATTCCGAAATGACTCAGGAGTTTGCGGGTATGACGGGTATCTTCTGCAGCGATAAGATCAACTTCCTGCAGGGTACGTAGCGCCCGCATGGTAATATCTTCCAGATTCCCTATGGGAGTTGCAACAACATAAAGTGTCCCTTTTTTTTTCTCAGTTTCGGTCATCAGCTTGTCCTTGAAATCGAAAAAAAAAGGCCCGAATGATCGGATAAGGATCATACGGGCCTAAAAGAAAGAATTCGGCAGCGACCTACTCTCCCACCAAGTCTCCCTGGCAGTACCATCGGCGCTGAGAAGCTTAACTTCCGTGTTCGAAATGGGAACGGGTGTATCCTTCTCGCAATGGCCACCGAAAAAATCAATACCTCGGCTGGTGTGTTAGCCGAGAAAAAAAGTGTTCAAACGTGTAGCGTTCAAACGTTTGATCGTTGGAACGTTTTATATATAAAAACTGTGACAATCGAACAGGTTTTTAATTATTAGTAGACACTGTGAGTCTTTAAGAAAAAATATGGTCAAGCCGCACGGCCTATTAGTATCAGTTAGCTCCATGTGTTGCCACACTTCCACACCTGACCTATCAACGTTGTGGTCTCCAACGAGCCTTCAGGTGGCTTACGCCACGGGATATCTCATCTTGAAGTGGGCTTCCCGCTTAGATGCTTTCAGCGGTTATCCCTTCCGAACATAGCTACCCAGCTATGCCGCTGGCGCGACAACTGGAACACCAGAGGTTCGTCCATTCCGGTCCTCTCGTACTAGGAACAGATCTCCTCAAATATCCTACGCCCGCAACAGATAAGGACCAAACTGTCTCACGACGTTTTAAACCCAGCTCACGTACCGCTTTAATTGGCGAACAGCCAAACCCTTGGGACCTGCTCCAGCCCCAGGATGTGATGAGCCGACATCGAGGTGCCAAACCTCCCCGTCGATATGAACTCTTGGGGGAGATAAGCCTGTTATCCCCGGAGTACCTTTTATCCGTTGAGCGATGGCCCTTCCATGCGGAATCGCCGGATCACTAAGCCCTACTTTCGTACCTGCTCGACTTGTCGGTCTCGCAGTCAAGCTCCCTTATGCCATTGCGCTCT